>NZ_JAIDBW010000014.1:0-74562 GCF_029056165.1 Duncaniella sp.
TGTGTATTACCATTCACCGATTACCTGAAACTGCGTCATGTAAGTAAAGGCGATAAAGTCACAATGAAAGGCGAAGTGAGAGGCTATGCCGATGAGTATGATTTTGTTCTTGTCAAGCAGTCAAAGATAGTATCGGTAAATGGCGAGAAGCCGTGATAAGTAAGGTTAATATCTCGGCATAATCACGCAGAAGACATAAATTAATATGAAAATTAAAAGTTTAATTCTCGGAGTCTTTCTCGCATCATTTGCCGGGGTATCGGCTCAAACTGTTTCCCTACCCTCTCCGCAGATTGATAATGGACCTGCAATACTTGGCATTTTGGCACAACGTCAATCGACCAACGCTTTCGACAGTCGCGCTTTGACTCAGCAGGATTTGGCAAATCTGTTGTGGGGTGCAATGGGTCAAAACCGAGAAAATGGCAAATTGACTGCTCCCAGTGCAAGCAACAAGCAGGAGGTACGACTTTTCGTCTTCACCGAAGACGGAGTAAGTGAGTATCTCCCTCACGGTCATGAATTGAAAAAAGTTGCCGATGGCGACCACCGTGATCTCGTAGCCGCTGATCAGGACTTTGTAAAGTCCGCCCCCGTAAGCCTTGTGCTTGTTATGGACATGGATAAATTCGGAGGTACAGAGCCTCGTCAGATATCTATGGCTACAGTAGATGCAGGTATAGTCTGTGAGAACATCAGTGTGGCAGCTGCCGGACTTGGTCTTGCAGCCCGTCCGAGAGGTTCAATGAACAGTGATGCCATAAAGGAATTGCTTGGTCTGAACGTCAATCAGATTCCTATCATGAACAATGTCATAGGCTATCCTTTGGGAAAATAAGCAACGTCGATAACATTCAACAATAAAGTGTCCCGAAAGAGATGATAAAACTTTCGGGACACTTTGATATAAACTATGTTTCTGCTCTGCCCATACCTAAGGGGTTATTATCTGTTAGATTATTCATTTATGGTTATGATACAGTATGCGGCGTCTGAAATCGGTGGCTTGGGCTACTGAGGGTGACATGAGATGATAAAGCGGAGTGAGAGAATCTCCTTCAGCGACTGTGGAGAGCACGAGTGGGCCACGCATCAGCTTGTAGCTCGACGGATCATAATGTGTAGCTACCTGACGCTCCTCTGCGGCATAAGTCAACTCCACGATGTCACCTTTCTTAAAGTCTCGTGAAACATGATAAAAACCGTCTGTGACTGCCATATCAGTAGTCTTGCCGTTGACGGAGAGCTTGACCACTTTTACGTCAGCAGGTGATACCAATGCTAACGTGAATGCCTTCCCCGGTACCTCATCAAAGGTAAATTTCACAATGTCGCCAAACGGATAGTCGGTCTGTTCGGTGATTTTCAAGCTGCGTTCGGGCAGAGAAAGAGTACTTGCATGATAGACTGGAACGAAAATCGAGTCACCGGCGGTGAACCACGTGTATTGCGCCACACGAGGCAATCCTTCCCCACCCCGCATTGTGCAACACCAATGGGCCTCATCAGCATGTATGCCTATATAATCCGACTCGCGTCCTACGGGCGTGTCACAACCGAATCCGCCATTGGCACGCTGTTCCATACAGATACCGTTGTAATATATGCGATCTGCATCCGCCAGATATTCCGACCGGCGCGTGGCTTGCCACAGCTGCATCGCTACAATATATGAATCAATCACCGCACACGGTTCTGTCCATGTATCAAAACGGTCAAACCAATTGTAATTTTCAAAATTCTCCGTCATGCCGCGATCCTTGTACAGAGCCCAACGTGTTTCGACTTCAGGGATCAACGAGTAGTCACCTGTAATGGCCGCATAGCGCAATATTCCACGCAGAGCCGTCAGTGAAGCGTGAGTCTGAGCTCTTACGCCGGCGAGATCTATGCCGAGATAGAGATTGATCATATTGTCGATCAGCTCCTTGATGCGCGGATTTGGATCATGGGCATAATAGTGGATCAGACCCTCCATGCCGATGAAAATACAACCCACATCAGATGACAGACGCCAACCGTTTACAGCCTCTTGAGCCGATCCGCTCATATCGCCGACATCCTTATGACGGGCGATGGAGTCAACCGGATAACGTGAGAGGGCATCGTTGATGGGGAGAAACAGATTCTCGGCAATTCCACGCGCCACATCAAGCGCAGACGAGTCACCTTTCCATTCGAAATACTCGCACAGACCTCGCAACAGCCATCCGTGCCCCGACAGCTGCTGCTCATCCACCACAGGAGTGTGGATGGTACCCAAATACACATGCTCATTGAGACGTGTGGGGAGTATGGTCATCATCGTGTCGAGATATTTTGGAGTGCGCCCCGATGCGCGGGCGTCGAGGACGAGTGCAAGAATAGTCCTACCCTCTTTATCTGCCGGCCAACCTCCGGATTCTTCCTCGCTCCAAAACACTGAGTCTGGCTGATAGAGAGTAGTTTCAAGACGATCGAAATTGCGCGAGATTCGCTCGGCCAATTCACCAGACACTTTCACATCCTCCGGACTTACAGGCCGGAGACAAGAGCCGTCATCCCCTTTCTGCCCATGACATGAGCACAGGACAGAAAGAAGGACAGCGGTTACATATATGAAGAAATTATGGTTTCTCATAACTTATTTCACTATTTTCACCCCCTTAGGAGCATCAATCTTGGTATCCACCGATCCATCGGGACGGCAACGGTGAGAAATCCTGATCTCACCTTCAGGTGTGGGGTACGTTCCTTCGACCCACTCAAGATCGCCGAGATGCGGATTGATCCGAACTGTCCTGCAACCGGGATCGAGCACCTCTACACCAAGCACGTGCCTACTCATCCATGCCGTCGGACCGCTTGCCCAACCGTGGCAGAGACTGTGGCGGAATCCCGGATAGCAGTATGCGCCGAAATCGCCGTGGATGTCAGCCTCACCCTCAGCCGGAAGGCGGTCTATAGGGCCGGCGTTCTTAGCCCATTCAAGATCAAAATCCTCCCAGAATGTCGTAGCACCGAGATCGAGCATACCACCCCAGTAGTTACGGATAATGTCGAGAGCATCGTCATAACGTCCTGCGAGCGCAAGTGCTTCAAGCATGTAATAGCCACCAAAAGTTGAAAATCCTTTAGCTCCACCTACAGCCACACACTCACCGACAGCCTTCTTCGGATCCATCACTCCGGCAATAGCCATGAGTGAAGCAGCCTGTTTCAGATCATTGTGAGGCATCTTTTTCTTGTCGAGACGGCGCCGGATGTCACGGCATTTAGCAGCGTGGGCCTCGTCTCCTATATAATCACATAGCTGTTCGGCATCCGTCATGGCCCATGTCATCAGAGCGCGGTAACCGGCTTCGACACCTTCCTTGTTGGGGCTTGAAGGCCAATCGAGAAAACGATCCTCTGACAGACGCTCAGTTCCGTCCTCATCCACAAGAGTATCGATCCGGTCAATCAGAGCAGTGATATAAGGAGCATGGTGGTCAAGAAAATCCTTGTTGCCCGACTGCATGAACCAGTCATGATGAATGATAAGATACCAAAGCGAATATGCACTCATGCCGTTGAACCATTGAGGCAAAGGCCATTGCTCGCAAGCGAGATCGAGAGTGGCTTCGACACTGGGATCGCAACCGAACACAGCAGCGATGGTCGATGTCTCCGGATGCATGTCACCCAGCCATATCAGACGGTCACGCTTGATGCCATCCCAAAGATATTCCTGCATATTGAGGTGTACGGTATAAGCTCCCGTATCCCAGATCTTGTTGAGGCGAGGATCAGAACTCCTGAAAGAGCCCTTGTAAGGCAGGTCACGATAACGCATCACCGCAGTCGCTTCCTTTAGGTTAACTGTCATGCCGGGATCGAGCAGATCGATGCGCACGAAACGGTATCCCGTGTTTCCGGTCTCAATCTGCCCGTAGAGCGGCATAGTGAGCACCATATCGCGTATCGCATGGTCATTCGTAGCCGTATTGGCCTTCAGATCCACTTCTGAATTATTGAAATCCTCAGCTACCGATACCTCAGCAGTCGTGAGTTCGCTGCACGCCTCCGCAACAGACTCGCCGAATCGCAGACGCATGTGAGGAGTCTTGAGGGGAGAGACTGCCGATATGAGCAGGCGCAGACTGCCGTGGAGCTCACGTCCGAAATCAAGCACGATTGAAGCCGTAGAATCATTGACGGTGGATAGCTGACACATACCCGTGCTGAAAATGTCGGTCTGACCTGAGCCGGGTATTAGTAGAAGCTCCGGATCGGTGACACCACCTTCCGTAAACACCACACGCGAAGGAGTGACATAAGCACGACTGAGGGCATCGGCTTTCACTCTTGCGGTGTCAGCTTCTGCTGTAAAGACACGTGGCAACTCCGCGCCGGCATTTAATGCCGATGCGCCGAGTGCAACGGTTGTGAATACTGAGATCAATTTCATAATTTAAGTTACTTAACTGATATTTTTACATTAGAGCCACCGGCATTAACCACATAGAATCCGGGGGCGAGTTTTACGGATGCCGAGCCACACTGCTCCTTAGCCACAGTCATGCCCGAAAGATTATAGATCGTGTAGATTGTTCCTTCAGCGAAACCTTCGGTGATTACCGAACCATCACAGACCGTGACGGAACCGGCGAGAGCTTCAACGTCTGTGATAGCTGAAGCGACATCGAAACCGATTATTTTGTCAAGAGTGCTGATACGGTCTGCGAGGAATTTACGAACATGGTTCACTTCTGCCTCCCATGAACCGAGAGCCTGATAGTTATTGTGGACCATCTGGTCAAGGATAGGCCATCTCATGAAGTTGAGACGCTGCGATTCACGCAGCTGATTCACGAGACTATCCACACATGTCTGCATTCCATCTTCGTCGATACCATACTCACGGCGTGCTTTAGTCCAAAGATTCTTGATGTCCTCCACGCCCTGAGGATCATCGTTGAAGAAACGCTTATAAAGATCCCGGACTGTTCCCGCAGGGTTGCTGACTGTCCAGAGATAAGCTCCGATGTTACCAGAATTGGGATAACGGATGTCATTGTCAAGAGCAATGTCAAAATCCCACACGCATGCGACTGCAATGTGGTCATCGCCACGTGACTTTATGAGATGGATACTAAAAAGCTGATCGGGATTGGCCACGATCTCCTCTATTAGCATGTAACGCTGCCAGCTGTCGGTATCGACGTAATTGCGATAGTTTCTGACCCCCTCGTTGAGAAATCGGTTGTCACGCGCAGTCGATTCCATGAGATTGAATGCCTTTTCTATGTAGTCATGTTGCACCTGCAGGATCTCATCCTCATCCGGTGACTTTATAGTGACTGGAATACCGTTGCGCGACTCGAACATCGATACCTCTTCGTAAGCATAACCGTCGATCTCAAGATGATATGCGCCGGTGAGGGCATCCCCGTCGATGTCCTTCTCCGACATTTCTACACCCTCGATGCGTCCGTCATTGAGTTCCACCTGATCACAGAGTTGATAAGTACCTTTGTATTCACCGTTCATGACCACATCGACCGAACGGATAAATGGAGTATAGGCCATACACATACGACGCGACACCTCGAAAGCGATTTCGTTACGCATAAGGGTCTTGTCACCGTAGTTGTTGATCAGACACCATTTTTTTGCCTTGGCAGGTGAACCCAGCACATTCTGCTTCTTGTCAAACTTCACACGCCACGGTTTCTTTGGAAAACCGCGCGAGGCATTACCGCGTTCGCGCGTTCCGGCAATGGCTTCCACATCAACTGTATTTTTATCGAGTATGATGACATTGGACTCGATGTTGGTCTCTTTATCAAACGGTTCCTGCGCATCCTTGGTATTTATGATAACCGTAGGAAGATTGGTAAACTGGTAGAGGTGTGAATCATCTCCGGCAGAGGTATGTCCGTAGAATTCGATTTCGGCGATGTTGCAGCGGGCATCGTTAGGACCGACATAGCGCACGTAACGAAAACCGCGCGAGCAATTTATATCGGCATGGTCCATAGTGCCGATCTCACCTGTTTCCGTGATGATGTAGAGAGGAAGAGCATCCATAAAATCAGGGCTGTTAGCTCCCTGAAACACTCCGAGGACAACGCGTCCCGGCCCGTAGGTGTCGTTGCGGGGCGACCAACCGACACGGGTTATGACGTGCGGTTCGCCCAAGTCAAGACCGACATAGGTACGCGAACGGGCATCAGAAGCATAAAATGTCGAAAGGTCACCATCAAAAGCGTTCGCGGGGATATTGACGGTTGTGGATGGCATGCCTGTCGAATAGTCGAAGGACTCGGAGCCGAAAGGTACACCCGACAGCTTGGTGTCGGTAGCATGGACGGATGTAACACCCGTACAGATAAGGCTTGCAATTAAGGTAAGGAAACGAGTTGTCATATCTTCACTGAGTTCAGGTTAATAGGTCAGATGCTATAAAAAGAGGCGCAGGCCGCACCATGAAAATTTCTGCCACAGCCTGCGCCAATCGATAAAAAATTATCTAACAAAGATTTCTTCTTAAAGAAACAAGGTAAGACTGATTACTTTACAAGCACTTTAGAAGTATTGCCACCCTGAACCTTGATGTAAAGGCCGTTGGCAGGATTGTTTACACGGATACCCTGAAGGTTGTAGAACACGGCTTCACCTTCAGCGTTGTCGGTAGCGATTTCAGAGATAGCACTTGAATCACCACCACCGATGGCGGGAGCCCAACGTGGATTCTGAATATAGATGAAGTTCTGTGCGGGTGACTCATAGCACTGAATCCAAAGATAGCTCTTGCTGCCGAAAGTAGCACCGAACTTGTCATTGTTTATTACTTCTGAAAGATCTACCTGAGCGGTTTTGAATGAATCAGCGAAACCGGCGTTATCGCCTGAGGCTTCGAGATCGATAGTACCGATTTCTCTTGCGAACCATTCAGTACCTTCCATCACAGCCATAACGTGCATTTTGAACGCATCCATAACACTGTACTCGAAGGTGAAGTGATTGTTCTTAGGATTGATGGGGAGAACACGGGTGTTTGTACCGATGATAGCCTGCTCAGCGTAAGTGCCGTCCTCATTCTTTGCAAGCTCATCGAATGTGAAGTAATCCGAGTTTGTGAAATCATCGAATTCAGCACGGAGACCATGGAAGGGGAAGATATTCTCCGGCTGCTCTGCGGAAGAAGCGTTGATCTCTGCGGTAGCCTCTTCGTTGGTCATCACACGTCCGTTCTTGATGAGAAGGCTGAAAGGACCGGGTTTGCCGTTACTGTTGTTCTGGGCAAGGATCATGTAAGGCTCATACTTCCCATCCTGCCAAGACTCTGAGATCCAGTCCCACTCAGTAGTATTGATGAAGGGTACGTAGTAGGTGAGCCACTCGTCATTCGGTTCGAATGCCTCCTGAAGCTCCATCTCTGTGCAGATGGATCTACCGTCGTCCCATGTACGGCGAACACCCATATAGGTGAATATATCAGTGTTCACCTTGTAGTCGAACGCGAGTACGTAGCTACCCGGGGCGGGCACCTCGAACTTGTTGATACCGATGATGGTGTTGCCGAAGTCTCCTGTCGGATTACCGTCTTCATCAGTAGGACGGGTATCCGCTCCTTCAGAGATGTACTCGAATACACCATCTGCGTTGGTACCCACGATAGCGATATCGCTACGGTTGGCAACGGGGAAGAACGTTACGGGGATGGCCTCAGCACTTGCTGAGAGCGCAGAAATTGCAGCGGCAGAAAGGAGAAAATGTTTCAATTTCATAAGTTAATTGGTTTACATGGGTTAAAGAAACGTAAGAAGAATTTAAATTGTTAGATATTTGAGTAAAGTAAATCAGTTTTGCATTTATTTAGCGGCGATATTGTCGGTGAGACTTTCCTTTACGATATTATAATACACATAAGGATCATTGAGTGTGGAGGTGTTGCAATGATAGTTGCTCTGCGAACCGCTGCAATCTGCAATGCCCCAGAAGATACCGTCACAGACATCGTCATACGATCCGAATACGGTATATTCATCGGCATCAAGCGCCCAATTGACGCGATCGGCCCACTCCTTGGCGTCGATACGACACCATGTGGATGGATGGACACCACCGTTGGGAGCACAGAACCGGACTTTTCCGTCAGATGACTGGGAGAAGTTACGGTAACCCCATCCGTCGGTCTCGACAGGGAGGATGCGTTCATTGACCTCGGTGGTGCCTATACGGAATTTAGCGAGATAGTCCTTCTCGTTGTCGGGAGTCTCTGCCCATTGCTTGGCAAAATCACGTCCGGGAAGGAAGATCAGGAGCATGGGACGATCATCGCCGTAACCGTAATGCTGGTAGTGAGGGAGCTGTGCGTAGTTGTCCCACACCTTTTTTGCTATATCGTTCCAATATTTCATGGTCCAAGCGCGCGTATTGCCGAGGAATATGAAGAAGTTCATATCCTTTTCAGCACACACCTTGACGATATTGTCGAGCATCGGAAGAAAAGTCTCATCGAAATTCTCACCCTGCTTGTCATTGTCGAAGTAAGGGAGATCCCATTGCGAGGGATTGGTGAAATCAACGGAAACCACATTGATTCCGGCATCCTTGATTTTCTGGAGTATGTCACGACACTGATTGATATCATTGTAATCATGATCAGGATTCCACTCGCCGTTGACAAGAAACTTTGTGCCATTGTTCATGCTGCGGCAGCAGGGCATCACATGTGTGACAGGAGTTCCCGCCCATGCACAGGTGGATGACGCAAGCATTGCAGCCAAAAAGAGTGATTTGAATTTCGCGGTCATATTATTTGCAGAATTAAAAAGTTGTTTCATTTACTGTATTCAGGGCTTTTCGAGAATATCCCGTAAAGTGTGGCGGTGTCGAATTTGGGACGACGGTCATAGAAATAGAGGCCGTTCTGCTCCTGCTCCACATCAGTGAGCTGTGTGTAACAGTATCCGGCAATATGGTCTCCGAGGGACACGATAGCATCCACCTGACCAGCCAATCGCGAGAGAAATTCCTCGGCGGTCTTGGGTGCCTCGCCATATCCCCACGCTGATGCGTCGCCATCGGTAGTCTCACCTGTCCACTTTATACCACCGAATTCATCGACGAGAAATGGCATCTTGCCGTCATAAGCAGGGAAAGGATAATCGACTGTCGCAACGGTGTTGAATCCGATATTTGGTATGGTGACACCACGTGCATGACTGAGTTGCATGAAGCGTCCGGCATAATCCTCAGAACGCTCGTGGTCATAGAGCTGACGCGAAAGAGCCGCAGGATCCTGCTCGTATGTGTGGACTGTCCATATATCTGTCTTCACATGACAGCCGCCGCTGGCATCGTTGACCGGACGTGTGGGGTCGAGTTGCTTAGTGAGATCATAGAGGGATGTCACGAAACGAGGATAGTTGCGTGTATCGGGCCACCACTCCTCGTTGAGCGGAGTCCAGATGACGATGGAGGGGTGATTGGTATCACGGGCAATGATGTCGCTCCACTCACTGAGAAAATTGTAAGCAGCAATCTCATCGTTAGCATCCATACCCCACGAGGGAGCCTCACCCCATGTGATATAACCTAATTTGTCGGCCCAATAATGATAACGGGGCTCAAAGACTTTCTGATGGAGGCGTGCACCGTTAAAACCGGCAGCCTTTGACATCTCGATATCGTGACGGAGAGCCTCGTCGGAAGGAGCTGTCCAGATACCGTCGGGATAGAATCCCTGATCGAGCACGAGACGCTGGAAGTAAGGCTCGCCGTTGAGATAAAGCTTATTGCCACGGATGTCGATGCTGCGCATTCCGATGTAGGACTTCACGGTATCAATCACCTTGCCATCGGAGTCCTCGACTGTATAGACAACATTGTAGAGATAAGGTGATTCCGGTGACCAAAGCTTGGGTGATTTGACGGGGAGAACAACAACGGACTGATTAGTCCCATCGACACTGGCACGTGAGACAGTGCGGTTTCCGTCAAGGAGCTCGACCTTGAGGGTACGGCCTTCACCACCGGGATAGAACGTAGGGTGAATAACGATCTGCTTCTGAGCGAGGTCTGTGTTGACCTTGACATCCTTTAGACTTCCGGGGGCTACGGCTTCAAGCCATACAGTCTGCCAGATGCCGGTGGTGCGGGTGTAGTTGCAACCATTCGAATCGTGGCGCAGACTCTGCTTGCCTGCACCCTGACGCTGCGAGCGCAGATCACTTGTCGCGCAGACCACTATATTGGCGTTCTGACCGGGAGTGACATAAGGGGTAACGTTTACATTGACAGGTGCGCTACCTCCTCTATGAAGAGCGGCGAGCTGACCGTTGATATAGACCTCGGCGTTATAATAGATGGCACCGAAGTGGAGCAGTATCTCTTTGCCCTGCCAGTCGGAAGGCACGCTGACCTCACGCTGATACCAGATACCGTTGATGAAGTCCTTGAAACCTACGCCAGACAGTGAGCTTTCTGGGGCAAAAGGTACGGTGATTTTGCCGTCAAATCCAGTAGATACCTGATAGTTTTTCTCGTGACCCGAAAGAGACTGATCGAGGGTGTAAGTCCATGTGCCGTTAAGATTAACCCAATCGGGACGTTCGAAGTCGGGACGCGGATACTCCGGACGCACATCGGCGGCATTGACTGATGGAACATCTGCGAACAATGCGAGGAGCGGCAGCAGGATCGATACTATTTTTTTTGCTGTGAAGTTCATAAGGTTCATTCAAACTTGAAGGAAAGGAATTTCATGAGATCTTTACCATTCTCGCCGCGGAAACGGAAGAATATGGGACGCACTCCGATGAGTGACATAGAAGGTTCCGGAATCACATCGGCAGTAATGGTCATAGGGGTATTTCCATTGCCCTCAGGGACGTCGATCACAGCAAGACGGGGGAGCGAAAGAGTATTGGCATATACTTCGATCGTACCACCGGCCTCAGGCACCACTGTGATGGTGATCTTGCGGGGTTCACGGGTGAAATCAAAGTAGCGGAAAGCCGCGGTGTTATTGTTGCGGATGTCTGTTACCATCTCCATGCCGGGGGTATTGGTCCGATAGTCAGCTGGTTTGACAAGCGAGATGCGGGCATCGCCGGTAAGATAGCATGTGCGCCATGCCTCCATAGTCTCGAATGGATTGAGCGGTCCGGCAGCTCCTTGAGTGGTCATCTCCACACGATTGATCGTACCGTCCGGATTAAAGGTGATGGGTTCTACACATGCTTTGCGCATACGCTCCGAACCGTTGGTGGATCGATGGTAGAAGACGTACCACTTACCGTCGATCTCAGCGATGCTGCCGTGGTTGTTCCAAACGTTAGGATCACAACCGAAGTTATCGACGATCACTCCCTTATATTCGTAGGGACCCATGAGATTGCGCGACATGGAATAGCCGATACATGTGGGCATGCCACGCTGACTGATATCGGCATACACAAGATAATACCAGCCGTCGCGCTTGAGCACCTGAATTCCTTCATGGAACGAGTGGTCACGCTCAGTGATGATACTGTCGGTGATGGTGGAGCGATCAATCGACATGAGGTCATCTGCCAGACGGGCAGCCTTTGCAGAGAACTGGCCGTAAAACAGATATGGTTTGCCATCGGTATCGACAAATACAGCCGGATCAATCTGCCATGCACCTTTGAGAAGCTTACCGGCCTTGAACGGTCCGGCAGGGGTCTCCCCTACTGCCACACCCTCGACGTCCGGCGATCCACCCTGACAATAAAAGAGATAGTATTTACCATCCTTTTCAAGACAGTCGGGAGCAAAAAGGAGTTCTTCGTTGTATTTAACCTCATCATTGTCACCACGGGATGCAAACACGTATGGATGAAGTTTGAAGTTCTTCATGTCCGTGGATGACCATACGTCGTAGTCATACGAACAATAGTAATCAAGAGCTTCATCGCGCGATCCATATACATAAACCGGTCCTCCGGCTTTCCACTGATGGGCTGATGGATCGGCCATATACATGCCCTGAGGCACAATGGGATTCTGAGCCCATGCCGTCACGACACTGAGTGCTGCGGCAAGCGGAAGATATATCCTTAACGTACGTCCCATTATTATTTCTTGTTATAAGTGGTTGGAGATTCGAGGAGACCTGAACGGAAGAGAACGTAGCCGTTTGTAAAGGCATCGCCCTCGCTGACAAACATTTCAGGACCGTAGGCCCAGATGCGTGCGGGGAGCTGATGGAGCGGACCGAATGTGTTTCGGCGCGTGAGAACCACGTCAAGATAGAGAGGTGCATCGCCATCGGGGACAGCTGCCACGTAAGGTTCAAATGCAATCATGGAGCTTTCGTCGCCACGGCGTAGTTTCAAACAAGCACCCACGAAGTCATCGGACTTGATGGCTTTGATGGCATCGGAATTATCGACACGGTAAGAAACTGTGCCGGAGTAGAACGGCAGACGCTGTCCGGTTATATCGCCGATGGTGAGTGAGTCAGGGAGCGTGGTTATACGGGGATTGGACGCAAGGATACCATCAGCATTGGTGTGGATACGTGGACGCGCACCGGGAGTTTCGGCAAGACCTGCGAGATCAACCTGTACACCGAAGTTACCTATGATATACATGGTCTCGAAGTTGAGATCCTCCGTGAAGGGGCTTTCGATCGAAATCTCGTTATTTCCGATGGTGAGCATCGAGGCATCAAGCTTGATCTTCTTGAAGCAGGGATCTATCCACCATCCAGAGGGAGCTGTGGTGAGAGGCGAATCATTGACAGTGATACTGAACAGAGAGGGAGTTTCCATGCAGAGATAGACATCACCCTGTGGCATATCAGCAATCTCAAACGGATAGGTCAACCGCACCTTCCCATAGACAGGCTTGTCAGCTCCCTTATATTTTGTAAAGAACCAAGGCTGAAGCATGGCCCCACCGCGATATTTGAGACCGAAGTGACGGCGGATAGCCTGATCCACTTTTAGGATTTCTGTGGGTTTGGATTCGAGTGGTTTACCATCAATCATGCATGTAGCAAAGTCGAGCGGGAGTACATTCGGTTCGTTGAGTTCATAAGCAAAAGCAGTCTGCTCAAGAGGTGTGCCGGCTGCATTGTCAGTAACAACCGCATCTATGACACCTTCGAGCGGTTTGGGAGTGACCATGTAGATGTGTTCCTGCAATCCGGCGAAGTCGGCTACAAAACTGTCGCCTCCATCATTCTGAGTCGCGCTTACCTCATATACCTTTCCGTCACGGCAGTTCCACTCGCTTAGATAACCCTCGGCAGGGATAGAGATATTGACATTATTATAGGCATTTTCGCGGCTCATGTTGATGAACGCATAGATCTTGCGGTCACCGTCGTTACGCACCTGACAGTAGATTTCAGGTATATTAGTGCCTTCAATGTCGGTCACGCTTGCCATAGGAGCTACAGTCTGGCTCACGGCATCGACAATGGCTGATTCGGTGTAAGGTACGCAAGTGGCATTGGTGAGAAGGAATTCAGCCACAGCAGTGGTCTCCTCAACATTGACCATCGAAGGAAGATCACCGGCGGCTACGATCTTACCGCCTTTTTCAATGAATTTGCGGAGGAGATCAAAAGTGGATTCACGCATTGTAGCCATATTTCCTACAAATACTGTAGAGTAAGCAGCCTCACCCATGCGGATTACGGTATTGCCTTCTGAATCCTTTTCAATACGTGCCAGACGCGACATCATCTCTTCATCACCGTAGTCAAAGTCGATATGATTGCCCTCAAGCCAATGGAAAAGGTCGGCATAACGGTTCTGCATGGCTGCAATTACGGGTGATTTGGCGTTGAGATTATCAAACACATCAACAGCCACCTGAGCCATCACGCTCTCGATGGGATTGACCACGAGGAGTCCGCATTCGGGAGTGCCCTGCGAAAGTATCAGCCCCATGCGGGCATAATAATCCTCCACATATTTGTAATCACCATACCAACCTGACTGGAAACTTACAGATGCAGGATAGTCACGCTTGGCCTCTCCCTCCATAGTGTACCATGAGAGATGGGGGCAACGGAGATTGATACCGAAGAGTGCCTGCCAGTCACCGATCTCCTTATAGTCGTCAAATGTCATCTGCCATCCCGTGCAACCGTCAAGCTCTGAAAGGAGCATCTTTTTGCCGGTCTGACGGGCTACACTCTGAAGCTGTTTGGCCACCCAATAGTTGCGGTTGCTCTGGGTAAGGATATCGATACCGGGGACATGCATGAACTCGTAAGTACGCATAAGTGATCCCTGCATTGACACCTGTGACACGAAGTCGTCCTCATGAAGCACGTGGCCGGTGAGTTCCATGCCATTGTCGTCACACCATTGATAGAGAGGTTTTACGAAATTGTCAAGGAAGAGCTGCTGAGCCACGTTGCAGTACTGCCATTTCACGCGGTCGTATGTCGCACCGTCCTGATGAAGGAAAAGACGGGGAAGCTCATCGATTATGTCAGTACCATAAGTCTCACGGTATTTCTCAGGCAGCGTGGCTGTCCAAGGAGCCATGTAAGGACGGTTGGCATTGTCATTGCTGAATGCGGTAAAGAGAGGTCCACGGTGAGGTTCATCAAAGAAAATGCCCTTGATGGTAGTACCTATGCGACCACCGCATTTTTCCTTATATTTATCGTGGGTAAGCGATATATATGTATCGGTTGCCTCACGGTTCATTGCATCCACATAGGAGTAACCGTTGACGAAGTCAGTGTCGGCTGCACGTTCTGGAAAGAATGCGAGAATGCTCTCACCGGCAGTCACATCGGCCACTTCAGCAGGTGATTTCAGACGACGGAGACCAGTATATGAAGTGCTGTCGAGCTTACACGCAAATACAGCAGTGATCGAATCCTCCCAATTGAACTCTTCTGGACGATACACTTTCATCGTAATGAAGTTCATGCGGAAATCGGGATTCTGAGTCACATATCCGCCTGCTGTTCCTGAGGGCCAGCGGTCCTCGTCATAGAGATAGTTCTCCATGCCACGAGCTGTGCCACAATCAGCAACTGCATTAGTGAGCTCAAACCACTCATCGCCGAGATATTCGGTCTGCAGCCCCACACGCGAATGCATGAAGTAACCGCCAAAACCCATCGAATCAAGCACCCCGACCTGACGAAGCAGTTCGTCCTTATCGAGCTTACCGTTCCATGCCCAGAAAGGCTTGGCACGCCATTCGGCAGATGGATCGGCAAATTCTTTCATTAGTTGCTTGTCGGTCAGACGGTCGGATGACTCGCTGTGACATGCAGCGAGGAGGGTTAACACTGCGGCAGCAGGTAGGCATATTTTATTAAATCTCATGAAGATATAAGTTTAAAATTTGAATTCTTTTGACTGGCGGATATCACGTGAGGATGAAGCTGCTTCAATGACGAATGGGGCCGGATCGCGCACCCAAGAGTGGCTCGCCACATCATAATATGTGAAAGCATCCTCGCCAAGCGGAAGTGTCACGGTGGTAGTCTGACCGGGTTCAAGCTCAACCTTGCTGAAAGCTTTGAGTTCGCGGACGGGACGTTCGACAGCAGCATCGGGCTGACCGACGTAGATCTGCACGACCTCTTTTCCCTTTTGTTTGCCGGTATTGGTGACATTGACTGATACGGTCGAACCATCGGGGTCTATGCTGAGATCGCTATAAGCAAATGAGGTGTAGCCGAGACCGTAACCGAATGGGAATAGAGGTTGCTGGTCATATTTGTCGTAGTAACGATAACCGACATTGAGTTTCTCATTACAATACACATTATCAAAATCCTGTGTAGAGAGCACATTAAGTGGTGCCTGTGCATAATCGACAGGCCAAGAAAATGTGAGACGGCCCGAAGGGTTCACATCACCGCAAATAACCTCGGCAAGTGCCTGACCACCGAACATACCCGGATAGAAGAGATCGACAACAGCAGGGACTTTGTCTAACCAAGGGAGGGTAACAGGCGAACCGTGATAGAGAGCGACTGCAGTTTTCTTATTGAGAGCTGCCAGCTGATTGATGAGCTCGGTCTGACCTTCAGGGAACTCCATCGAAATACGGTCACGACCCTCACAGTCGAGATTATGATCAAGCCCTCCGACAAAGAGCACGAAATCGGCCTTTCTGATTGCGGACTTATAGGGAGCGAGTGCATGGGCTATACTCTTACTGTCGCCCTGCATGGACCATTCAAGTTTGAGCGAAGGATTTTCCTTAGCCCAATAGTTCATTTCGGTAGAATTCTTCGCGCCTTCGGGAGTGCGCCTGTAGGACACTCTGACAGGGTATTCCTTACCCTCTTCAAGCTGAACCATAGAGTAACCGGTCTGAGGTACTCCGTGTTCGCCGTTTTTAAGTGTTGGTGCGCCCATATCCTCCACCCAGAGTTCAGCTGCATCATCACTGCTCAGACGGAAGATGAATAGACCGGACGCAGGGGCTTTGAAGACACCGTTGATGACGGCACGGATCTCTTCGGGACGAATGTTCTCTGAAGGTGATTCGTTGAACCAACGGAAACTGAATTCATCGCTCTCAGCAGCCGTATGATTATTGCCGGATGCATCCGTATAGTCAATTTTGAGAGATCCGTTAAGACGATCGCCGCTAAGCGTGACAAATTCGGCCTCACCGGTGAGAGGAATAGTGGTGATGTTCACATTATCACCAAGACGCGCGCGGAAACCGTCGAGAACGGTTGTTTCGAAAGGTGACTGCGCACCTGATGAACCGCCGAGACCGAGCACATCGAAACGACGGTTGACCGACGGACCTATCAGAACCACGTTTTTGATCCTGTCCGGATTAATCGGCAGGAGATTATTATCATTCTTGAGGAGGGTTATTCCTTCGCGGGCCATATCAAGTGCCACCTGCTGATGATCAGGAGTATTGACCTGAGGGGCCGGAGTTTCTTTATCACCACCCATCTTGCCAATGTTATAGCGCACCTGAAGGAGACGGCGCACCATCTCATCAAGAACCTCCATCGGTACCTTACCCTCCTCTACTGCAGTGGCAAGTTTTGCACCAAAAGGTACATCTGAATAATGTCCCCATGGCATATCTACATCAAGACCTGCAAGAGCAGCCTTGACAGTTGAACGGGAGTGGCAGAAGTCGGTCATTACGATACCGCCGAATCCCCACTCGTTTTTGAGCACCTGATTGAGCAGCCACTGATTATCACTGCACAGTTCGCCGTTGAGACCATTGGCTGCCGTCATCACCGACCACGGATCGGACTCACGGACAGCGATCTCAAATCCGCGCAGATAAATCTCACGGAGTGTGCGCTCATCAGCCCAAGTCATGTATAAGTTACGGTTGAGATCACGGCCATTCACAGCAAAATGCTTTGCGCAGGCAATCACATCCTCATCCTGCATGCCGCGGATCTGCGCGGCAGCGATCTTCCCGCTCACCACCGGATCTTCCGACATATACTCAAAGAAACGTCCGCCCAGAGGATCACGATTGATATTGAATGCAGGACCGAACACAACTGAGATATTACGTGCACGTGCCTCCTCCCCTATCACATGACCTGCTTTCTCGGCAAGTTCCTGATTCCATGTGGCTGCAAAGCCAAGGCCGGAAGGGAAAGTGGTAACATCAGGGATGACCACACCGCGCGGGCCGTCAGAACCGAGAAGTTCGGGCACACCCAGACGCTCGACCCCGGGAAATACCACTTCACCGAAACGTTCACCTCCAAAGGTCATGCGGACCTTTTCCTCAAGTGTCATCTGGCTGATCAGGTCTTTTATCTCGCGGTCTATCTCTGCCTGAGTCTTGGCTGCACTTGCAAGCAAGGCTGAAGATAATATGGCTGCTGTAACAAAAGTCTTTATCATATATATCGTCGTGTATTTGCGTTATTTCTGTGAATAGACTGTGATTTTTTGTATGGTATAGTCACCGCTTAACGGCACTAATTTAAAATTGTGGACGCGATCGGCCGACAGCGGTACGTCGAAGGATATTATGCGTGTATTATTGCCGGCAGGCCCTGTATTTGCAACAGTTTCGCGTGCAACGAGAGTTGAATTGTCGTACAGTGCCCATGAAGAATCCAGCGCACGGGATTCAACGACATACTCGATATCATACAGACCGGTTGCGGGGACAGTGAATTTCACATCGTCAGTTATACTGAAACTGGCCACCTCTTTCCCACGTGAAGGAATGTGGTAAGGCACACGCGTGATCTCGACATCGGCGATGCGGCAAGGCGATGCGGGCGTGAAGCGCACGTAACGTGCCGTGCGGTCAGATGAAGGTGCTGACCAGTTTATGCGATCACACGACACTGTCACTTCGGCATCTGCTTTCTTCTTGTCAGGAGTGCGGGCAGCGATACCATCAATTAAAAACTCACCCATCATATCGACCTCAAGATACGGCGCGATAGTGTCGGCAGGCGTCACCACTGCCTCCCACCAAGTCGATTTATCTCCGTCAATAGCCTTATGCGGTTCATGACCGGAAGCAAAGGCCGTCGAGTTTGCAACCTTACCACGGGCGAGATTGACTGTTCGCGACATCGATGGCGCAGGTTTCGGCTGGTCGTTACGGCTGGTAGGGACAGGACGTCCCTCATCGAAGCGCATGGGATCTATGGCCAGTGCCCGTGTCTCCCAACTGCCATCAGTGTTGGCGTGGGCCGCATACCAAAGTTCGGAACCGTCAGGCGACACCGTAATGCAACCGTGGCCCGGAAGCCAAGGTCCGGTGAGGACCTCACCTTGCTCCACATAATCAGTGCTATAAGGGTTATCGGCTTTCAAAGCCTCCATCTCCATATAATAAGTCGGATCGATGCGGGCATAGAAACGAAGGTAGTCATTATCGCTTTTGACCATAAAAGGACCCTCCTTATTGGCTCTGTTACCAACATAGTCATTGGTAATACGCGTCCAGTCATCGCTAAGAGGTGCAATCCACTCACTGTCGAGTAGATATGACCGTCCATCCGTATCGACAAAGATACTCGGATCAAGGCCGCGTTTCGGCAAGAAGGAATAAAAACTGTAGGGGCCATCAGGTGCGGGAGCTTTCTGCACCATAAAAGTATTGCCGGGATTCCATGTGTTGCAGGTGGTGATGATGTAATATTCGTCACCCTTACGGTGGATTTCAGAGGCCCACATGGGGCGATCACGAGGATCGCCCTCAAATGCGAGCATCGGACCTGACCAATTGACAAGGTCACGTGATTTCCATAGTCCCACCCACTGCATTTCCCAATCACCGGGACACGGAGTACCGGTCATGTAGTACCAGTCACCATACTTCTGAATGAATGCATCCGCAATCCGTGGCGCAAGAGGAAACTCCTCCTGTGCATAAGTTGTAAACTGCACGCCGGAAAGAAGTGCAATCGCAAGAATTATGTTATGACCGGTACTCATTCAAATCAATACTTCTATTCAGTTATACAATTGTTTATTATTCAGCAAAGTAATGATAGTTGTAACGACGCTCAGGAGCTGATTCACCGTGCTTAAAGAATTCGGTGATATCATCGATAGCCTGAATATTGTCAACCCAGTGGAAGTAGAAGTCGGGCTTGTCACCGACCTTGAGAGCCGAACGGGGAACAGCGATCTCCATTTCGTTACCGTTAACGGTGAAGGGACATGAAGCAACCGTCTCCCACTTGTCGCCGTTGCGTGATTTAAGAGTGGTAGCGTTAGCCGAAGTAACCTCCATGTTGACCACGAAGTCATAGCCCTCCCAACCGGTAGCCTTGTCACGGTCAGCGTCAATGTAGAGCATCATCCAATTGCTGTCGGTACAGGGCGTCATATCATTAGCGGTCTTGACATAGAAATAGACATTATCATTGTCATAAGCTACGCGCGATGCCGCGATATCGTTGCGTGAGGTGTTGTCGATATATTGCTTATCAAATGGTGATCCCTTCTTGTTTCGTTTGGGATTCTCACCTACAAAGTCGTTGAATAAAGGCGTGACATTATTCCATTCATCAAACGACCCGTCAATAGCGATGGTCTGTGATGCAGAACCGGCCTCAGGGGCATTCATGCCTTTGTACTGACGGATATAACCTGCCATCTGATAGAAGAAATTGTCAGAGAGAGCACCGGCGGCAGGCTCGATATCGCGGTTGAACTCTTCATTGAATTCATCCACGAAGTACATTTCGCCTTCGGCAAGCAAGCGACCTTGGAATTTGAATCCTGCGCCAACCAGCCCTGCATCCACAGGCCATGCACCGGCAGTCCACTCGTTCCATCCGGTGATGTAGAGTATGGGAGCTTTCTCTTCCTGTGCCCAACCCCACTGCTCTTCAAAGAATTTACCGTTTCCGTATGTCTCGTCGCATACCCATGCGGCATTATAGCTGGGTGTGTAGTTATGTGTTGATGAAGCACCGCCATAGAGATGTGCGTCCCAAAGCGGAGCACCGAGACCCTTGGAGATACAACACTGCTCCTTCTTGCCATTGACGACAGCACATGCACGCTGATCCCACTTGTTGAAGAAACGCCATTTTTCAGCGTTCTCAGGTGTAGGAGGCAGATCGGCCCACATAGTGCGCCATGTGAAAGCTTTGTTCAACGCGGAGTTGCTTGTGTGCTGGCGGGGAGAGAGCACGAGAGGTTTGCCGTCAAGCACAAACCAGCAGTTTGCATAATCTGTATTCGAATAGAACTCAGTGTACCACTGATTAAGCTCATAATCGAGCGAGTATCTTCCATCGAGATTGTTGGGATCATCTGCATTGAAGAAAGGCACGATGCGCGGAGGCTGATAGCCCTTGGACTGCATATCCTTGATAACTTTAATGAGCGCATGGGTTTCGGGGGCATGGATCACACAGTTCGTAAAGTCAAGGTAAAGGAAGTCGATACCAACGAGAGTGAAAAGGTTGAGGTGTTTCTGGAGCACATATTCATCATCCGAACGGTAGTAGCCGAGTTCGGGTTCTCCCCAGTAATACTCGGCAAATTCCCATTGGGTAAAGCCGGGATCTTTCTCAAGTATCTTGCTTATATCATAGTTAGATCTGTCACGGTCACGACGGAGGTCACCGTGCCAAAGCCAATAGAAAAGGCCGACATAACGGTTGCCATAACGGCTACCGCATTCATCAAATCCGGGAAGTGTACGGCCAAGGCCGTCGGTAGCGACGAGATTATCACCGAATGCCTCCACCGGAGCTGTTGCACCCTGAAGAATTTCCGTACGATCCGGTTCGGGCTCTGCGGGAAGGGGATCGGGATCACATTTAGGCATTGTATCGTCACATGCAGCAAGCGCAAGGCTTGTAGTAGCTAATGCTGCTGTAAGAAAACATGTTGCAAATGATTTCATAGATATGTTACTTTAAGCTTTTAATTTATTTGTCAATTTTAGTTACATCCTGAGGGATTGAATCCTCCCACTCCATGAAGTGGCCGAGCAGACTCCAACCCCAGAAAGGATCGAGACCACATCCTTCGCCTGTCTCTGAATTGTAGTACTCACGGTTACCCGCCTCCTTCACAATCTTCTGAGTGTAGTGTGCCACGATCGAGGCAAGCTGATCCTTACCGTAGTTGCGCAGACCGTGATATACCATATAATTTGTAGGAATCCAGACATTTGCACGCCATGAGCATCCTACATCGTTGGGAAGAAGAATGGTGCTGTACCACGGCTCCGATTTTGCAAGGGCTGCCATCGGTGCCGGAGTCCAGAATTCATTAGGATTAAAAAGATACTCCTTGATCATGCGGTCGGCCTGCTGGGGAGTAGCCACCTCAGCAAATAGAGGTGTGAACGATGAAATAGAACGTACGGGAATCATGTTGCCCTTCTGTTTATACATGTTCACACGGGCAATCTTATTATAGTGATCCATCGGACCTTCAGGATCGACCTTGAGATCATAGAAGAAACCGTCCTCGTCATCCCACATCATTGTGCGGATACGCTCGGCAAGTTCATCGGCTTTCTTGCGATATTCAGCAGCAAGTTCCTTGTCGCCTGAGAGCTCGGCCAGACGGGCGAATGCTCTGCACTCGCGGACGAGATAGGAGTTTAGATCCACACCTTCACTCACACGCTCCAACCACAGGCCGGCACGTTCGAGCTGATTGTCCATACCTGTGTGGGGCGCACTCATCCATTCGCTGAGACCATTTCCGTTACTGTCCATATCCACCAACCAATAGTCAAGATATTTTTTCAGGCGTCTCATATTTTCAGGCTTGAGGATCAGTTCCTTATCGCCATATTCATCATATACGAGCAACGCTATCTGGGCGAGGAATGGTTTTACATGTTCATTGTCATGAAATTCGTTGCCGGGAACTGAACGGACGATAAATCCATCCTCACGCTGATTGTCAAGGAAGATCTGCACACCGTTTTTCATATATGTAGCCGGCCAACCCATGTAGAGCTGAATGATGGACTCGAAATACTGATCCCAGTCATAAAGCGTGCGGTAACTGTAACCGGTGAAGTAATCCAGACCGGAAACCTCCTCGGTCATGATGCCGTTTTTCATGAGTTCGTTGACATCCGAAAGTTCGGTCCGCAGCGCTTTTAGCGATTCATTGTCAGCGATTTTCTGGGCCGAAACGTTCGGTAAGGCCGCCATACCGGCAAGTGCAAGAGTTGCGATATATTTATTCATTGTCGATTGGTTATTCAGTTATATAAGGCATTATAGTGTCGCGCCACAACATGTAGCCGTCGGCCATGAGATGAAGGCCGTCATTTGTATAGGCAAGATTCATTCGGTCGGTGCCGGGATTGCAGAAACGGCTGTAAAGGTCGATGAACGGCACTCCGCGTTTCTTGCACAATGATTCCAGCTTTGAATTGTATTCTTTTATCTGTTCGCTCTTATCCATGTGACCCCAGAAGATGTTATATGTATCGTTGATGGGAAGTATGCTTTGGACATAGAGACGTGTTGAGGGAGAAAGAGAGGCTGTACGGTCAATAATTTGGGTCATAACGGATATCACCGAGTCAGGTGATGCGCCGTTGGCGATATCGTTGACACCTATCATGAGGAATACTTTTGCAGGCCTTCCCTTGAGAGTCGATTGGAGGCGATCACGTACACCGCGCGATGTGTCGCCGTTTATGCCGCGGTTCTTGATGTGGGGATTCGAGAAAAGTTCACACCACTCACATCCGTTGGTGATACTGTTGCCGAGGAAAATGATGTCATCGGAATCAGCCGGGAGACGGTCAAAAAGCGAGACACGCTGATAATAATACTCAGAGTGCTTGTTCTGTGCCGTTGCAGGAATCACCCATGAAATAGTGAGAAGCAGGAGAAGTCTGTAAAGGTATGTCATCATTGAATCGTAATGGTTGGAAAGATAGCAGTGCCGAAGCCGGGCTATCGAAACTCCGGCACTGCTATACACGAATCCTAAATCAATTAACCTTAAATATATTTCACTTACTTATTGGAAATTCACAAAAGAGAAGTCATTTTTCCATATCGGGAAATTCTATCCTTTCTGCGTTACTTATTCCCATCCGGGATTTTGGTGACGCACACCGGAAAGCGAGAGGATACGGACGACCTCGTTGCCCGGTATCGGGGACAGAAGATATTTGCTGTCGTGACAATTACGGGTATTATCAACGACGATGCGCTCGAAGCGGGCTTTCCCGTCACTTCCCTCCGTCACCTTCATGCCGGTAATTACCGAGAAGTTGCTGTCAAGCACTTTCCAACGGCGTACGTCGTAGTAACGCTGTTCCTCGAACGCAAACTCCACACGACGCTCGTTGCGGACACGCTTGATGAATTCATCACGGCTCAGGCCTTCGATCTCAGGCATGTTAACACGTGCCCGGACTTCATTGACAGCCGCATACGCTTCAGCGGGAACATTGGCGTTGGCTTCAGCGGCAGCCTCGGCATAGTTGAGGAGGATCTCTGCAAAACGGAACTGACGGAAATACCCGTCGGCATTGTTGTTGAGATCAGATGCGAAGTTGTTATACTTACGCAGGTAATAACCTGTCGGCGAGTGCTTCTTGTCTTGCTTGGTAAGGTCAATGCTTTCTGCACCATCCTCACTGGTGTTAATGATACTTGTCGCAGAGTCGAGAGCACGCTTCCCACCATGATAATATATGGTAGATGCCAGACGTGGATCACGGTTTGCATATGGGTTCTGCTCATCATAGAGTGTAGCCTCTGGATTGATGATGGGCTGTAGGTGCGACGCATCACTGTAGCCGAGGATAGGCTGAACGCCGTCTATTGTCTCATACATATCCACAAGTTCCTGTGAGGGGCATGTACCCGCACTGATTGAACCGGTCACTGAGGGCAGACCGCTTGAGACCCAGACCGACATCTGATCACGGGTCTCAAGGATTGTTTCCTTATCCGTGACACGTGCGCCGTCAGGACGAGCGATGAAATATGAATCATACGCACTGATATTCTGATTGGCGGCACCGGCTCTCGTGAAGAGAGTGAAACCATTGTCACGGAGAGCATCGAGACAAGCCTTGGTGATATCAGCAGCCTCACTCCATGAGATAGAGCCGTCACTATAGAGCGGACTTGCGGCATAAAGGGCGGTCTGTGACTTCACGGCGTATGCGACAGCCTTGGTCATCATGCCGCGCAGAGCCTCGTTGCTACCTGAATTCCAAGGAAGAGATTCACATTCCAGAGCCGCATCACAGTCAGCGAAAATCTGACGGGCAATGGCACTGAAATTCTTGAACTCAGCCGATCCGAAATCGAAATCCGCATCGTATGACTTAGTTGTATAAGGAATCTCATTGTAACGCTTTGCCAGTTCCAGAGAGTAGAGCGCACGGAGGATGAGACACTGTGCTTTCCATGACTCACGATCTTCCTGCTGATTCACTTTAGCGGTCTCGATATTTTCAAGGAATGTGTTGCACTGGTTCAGACCCTTGAAATATTCGCTCCAGCAACCAGCATTGACACCTGACTCCACAGGGAAATTATATGCCGTGGAGACTCCGCGCCAGTAAAGTGCAGATGAACTGTTGTCAATCGAGTTTGCATCATACGCATCGTCAGTGAATGCCGACAGGAACGCATCGTTGCCGTACCAGTTACCCTTTCTCTGCTGTTGCAGATGGCTGTAGCAGAGGTTAAGGTAGCTGAAAGTCTTCTTGTCAGTTTCAAAAAGCTCGCTCTTGTCAACGCGACCATCCGGATTATATTCGGGCGAACATGCGGCCATAGAGCCTAAGAGCGCGCTTGCGATTATTATATTTTTGATGAGTTTCATTCTACTAAATTTTAAAAGGTTACATTCACGCCGAGATTATATGTGCGATAGATGGGATAGGATGAAGCGTTGTAAGCTTCAACATCGAAATCCTTGAATTTACGCTTGTCGAACGTCAGGAGGTTCATACCGTTGAAGTAGAAACGGACACCCTGCAGAGTGGCTTTCCGACAGATCTTGGAGGGAAGGCTGTATCCGAATTCAAGAGTCTTCAGACGCATATAATTGCGTTTGGTAACGAAGAATGAGTTAGCCTGAAGGCTGGTTGAAGTGGTCGATGTCAGTGCAGGGTAAGTAATTTCCGCACCTGTTGCGTAACGTTCGGGGGTGTAAGCATGCAGATGAATGTCAGCGTATGTTCCGCGGGCTTCATTCTCCATTGCTCCGAGGCCGGAGGTGTAGAACGTACGTCCGGACGCACCTTGGAAAAGCACATAGAGATCAAATCCACGCCATTGGGCCGCCGCATCAAAACCGTAGTTGAATGTGGGGATATCTGTGCCTGAGAATGGTGCGAGGTCCTTGTCATTGATGTAACCGTCATTGTTAAGGTCAACATAGCGGAAATCACCTACGCGCGGACTCTGGCCTTCGAAGATAGGACCGTCGGCGATCTCCTCAAGGCTGTTGTAGAAACCACGACCCTGAGAGTAGTCGATGAGATAGCCCCAAGTCGTGCCTATGGAATGACCCTCAGTACGGAGGCCGTAAGCATACCCGGCTTCCGTGCGGTCAAGCTCACCTACACTCTCAACTTTGTTCTTGGCATAACCGCCACGTGCGCCTACTGAAAGAGTCCAGTCCTTGGTAAGCTGCTTGCGGAAAGTCACGTCGAAGTCAAAACCATTGTTGTGCATCTTGCCGAAGTTGACGTAAGGGAGGTTATTGCGGTCAGTACCTGAGAAATCAGGGAAGAGCTGTGACTGAACCACCATGTCATTGGTACGTTCGCGGAAGTAGTCGAAATGAAGAGTGATGCAGTTACCGAGACCGAGGTCGATACCATAGTTCTGCTTGTGGACTTTCTCCCATTCGATGGCGGGATTACCCAGCAGACCTTCGGATGCCATAGCACCGTAGTAGGGCGACTGGCTGAGATAGCCGCCTCCACCTACATAGTAATCGTCCATGTAGAGGAATCGACGACCGCCTGCGACATTGTCATTACCGACGAGACCGTAGGACGCACGCAGTTTAAGCATGGTCAACCAGTGTGACATACCGGTGTTGCCATAGAAATGTTCGTTTGAAATAACCCATGAACCGGATACCGATGGGAAGAAACCCCAGCGGGTCTTATTGGGTGCGGAACAGAATGCATCACTGCCGCTGTAAGCTCCGTCAAACTGCACATAGTAACGACGATCAAAACCGTACTGTGCATGAAGCGAAATATTGGTTCGGCTATAGGGAAGCATTCCCTGAGCGTCGAAGTTCTGCTTCTGATAATCCTGATAGAAGTAGCTTGCGAGCGCATCAACAGAGTGGACGCGGTTAAACACACGGTTATAACCGAGCGAGCCCATGAAGTTGAGATAGTAATACTGCTCGCTGCCCTTGCTCATGGAAAGCGGGGTATTGACATTTGTGCCGTACTCGGTGAATACCGGCAGTCCGGCGGCCTCTGATGCGTCAGAGTCAAAGATGTAACGCTGATAGTCCGTATTACCGTAGGTGGTTTCGGCATAGCGCGCCTCATAACCGAGAAGACCTTTTGCACTAAGTCCCTTGGTGATGAAGTCAAGGCCCCAGTCAAGATTGAGAGCCACGTTGACCGTCGTACGGGTTGAATTGCGGTTACCGCTCTTGTTGAGGCGACCGTAGATAGGATTCATATTGTAGTCCGAAGCTACGATACCCTTGTCGTAAGGCACGATCTCCCCTTCATCATTGATAATATCGGTAGTAAAAGGACCGAATTCCAAAGCCGGTGTGCGGAGCATTGTACCGATGAAATCATCGCTGTTGGCACCGTTCTGGTTGTCAATGATCACATTGGTGTTAAGGCTGGCCTTGAAGTTGGAGAAGACGTTGACCTGAAGGTTGCTGGTGACATTGAAGCGGTTGAGATAGAATTCAGGATTGTATTTATCCTGCTTTTCAGTCTTGAAAATACTTGTCTGGCGCATATAGGATGCGTTCAGGAAGTAGAGCACTCGCTGATTACCACCGGTGATATTCACATTGTAACGCTGCATTGTGGCATTATCGTTGGTGTACATGTCATACCAGCGGTTGTTGGGATAGAGCGGATTGTTACCCTCGCGGTAGCGGTCGATCTGATCCTGAGAGTACAGGAGGCCGAGCCCGTCGTTGAGAAGCGACCAGTCACGCAGTGTGGCATACTGCCATGAGTTCATGACGGTGGGGAGCACTGTGGCCTGCTGAATTGCAAACTCAGCTGATACATTGATGTTAGTCCGGCCCTGACGCCCCTGCTTTGTATTGACGAGGAGAGCACCGTTGGCACCCTGCTGACCGTAAAGAGCCATTGAGGATGCATCCTTGAGGAGCACGATATCCTCGATTGAATAGGGATCGATGAGATTGAGGTCAGTAGTTGGCGAAGGAACACCGTTGAGCACGATCAGGGGATCATTGCCGTTGACCGAACGGCGACCGCGTACAAAAAGCGTAGCACCGTCAGCGTTCAGGTCACTCGTACCTGAGATGAATGCCAGACCTGAGAGCTGACCGGCAAGGCGCGGAGTAGTGCCCGCGGCGGGCATGCGCAGGAGAGCATCGCCGCTTACAGTCGATACTGCACCCGTGAGAGCTTCCTCTGTGGTACGGATTCCCTGTGCGAGGACAAGCACCTTGCTCATGTCATGGGCATCAGGGGTCATGTGATAGACATTTTCTTCATTCAGATTCACATCGACGGTGACTGTCGAGTAACCTATGAACTGAAGAGTGACCACATTGAAGCCCTTAGGTGCGTTGATTGTAAAGTTACCGTCAACATTGGTGATGCCTTGGATAGTGGTATCCACCACCTTTACCGTCACGCCTGCCAACGGCTCGTTGTTTTCATTGAGTACCCTACCGATGAGCGCGACGCTATTCTGATCGTCGAGCTGAGTTGTCTCAATCGGCATGGCAACGGCCGCTACAGGGGTTGCTGCGCAAAGCATCCCAAGCACCAGATATTTAGTTATTATAAATGTTTTCATGATTGACTGTGAGTAGTTAATGGTAAATAACTGGATTACCAGCCGGGATTCTGCCACTTATCGCCGGTGATCGATTCAAACAGCGAAGCCTCATTGAGAGGGATAGGATATCTCTTGTACTTTGACACGTAGCACTTGCGGGTAGGACGCAGATCTTCCGACTCATTCTGGTTCAGGAGAATACGCTCATAGGAATAATGATCGAGATCAGTGGTATTACCGACATCCCAACGCAGGATGTTCATGCCTGTCGAATACTTGACATCCTGAATGTCCTCATCGGGAAGACACCAGCGGATCTGGTCAAAATAACGGTTCTCCTCGTATGCAAGCTCCACCTGACGCTCATGACGCACGAGCAGACGAGCCTGATTCTTATCAGAAGTCTTGAGATCGACAGAGGGATCGAAGCCTGCACGATGACGGATATCATTGATTGCCTTCAGACCTTCATCAATATGGCCGGCCTCTATGGCAGCCTCCGCAAAGTCGAGCATGACTCCACCGAGACGGTAATACCTAGTGCCTCCGTCGCCTTCCTCACCGGTAAGTGAACCGTATGAGTCAATCGGGAGATGCTTCAGACGATAATAACCTGTAGCGGTATATTTCATATCGCCTACCTTTATGCGGTCAGCTCCGTCCTGACGGCGTCGGCTACCTGCCCTATGTTCAGGATCATAAGTGAAGATATTGGCAACCTTACCTCCACGCTGAGCACCATTGTAGAGCACTGTCGCATAGAACCGTTTGTCACGACCTTCATAAGGCTTAGCGGGGTCATATCCTGATCCTTCGTTATAATTAGGCTGCAGATGTGTCTCGTCGAGATAAGGCTGCTCAAGATTCAGGACACTCTTGCCGGTTGAAATCATATCGTAGGCATCCACAAGTTCCTGTGTCGGACACAGACCTGCACAGTAAGCGTAATCGCCATAGGAAGGAAGAGCATTGAAATAACTCATATTGGTACCCTGTCCGGTGAACTGGAAGATTGTCTCACGGTCACGTGGATTGGTAGAGAGATCCTGCTGGAGCGCAAAAAATTCCTGATAAGGATTGTCGCCGTAATTGGCGGGATCATGAACAGTAGCATAGAGCTCATATCCGTTATTGATAAGCTTATTATAGCTGTCCTTACATACATCATAAGCCCATTCCCACATATCTTCGCCCTCATTGTTGAGGGGGCTGGCGGCAAACAGGGCTGCCTCCGCCTTGATCGCACATGCCATTGCCTTGTTCATGCGCATCTTATAGTTAGGATTGGTCCAGCGCCAAGGAAGTGACTCGCATGCGATGGCATCGTTGCAATCCTCAATGATAGCCTCGGCGTTCTCACGATAGGTGCCGCGACCGAGCGATGCGAAGTCATAGTCAAGAGCGAACACCTCCTTGACCACGGGCAGAGGTCCGTGAAGCTTGATCAGTTCATTCATGAAGAATGCACGGAGAATTTTAGCCTCGGCTTCCCAGACAGCGCGGTCGCTTTCGGTGGTAAGAGCAGCGGTAGGGAGATACTTTAGAAATTCATTGATCGTACGGATCTGCCCCCAATAGCGTTCCCAGTACATGGCATCGAAACCACCTACGTGACCGATGCTCCAACGCCAGTCATTATCCGCCGTAGTTCTGCCTTCATAGCAGTCATTGACAGCGAAACTGGCAGCATTGACAAATGCCTCATCCGACAGGGGAATACGGGCATTCGTCCAGAAATATACGCCTCGCATACCTCGGCGGGGAAGATGATTGAAGCAGGTCTTGAACGCTGCCGCAGTGCCCTTCGGGTCTTGAAATGCTTCTTCAATTGGCAGACGGCCGTCAGGCGTGACATCGAGAGAATCATTACATGATGTCACTGAGATTCCGGCCAATGCCACACCGAAAATTAAGGATTTATGTAGTAATTTCATAGTGTGAATTATCAGAAAGTAACGTTAATACCGAAGTTATATACTCGCATCGTAGGATACTGCATTGCTGCCTGCTCGATGTCATAGACAGAGGTGCGCTGCTTGTCCCACGTAATGAGGTTGTTGCCATTGGCATAGATGCGGATGCTTTCGGCATGAAGGGGACGTGTGATCGAAGCGGGGAATGAATAACCGATCTCAAGGTTCTTCAGACGGAGGAATGAACCGTCCATGACGTAGAAGTCATTGGTAACGTGGCTCGTGCTACCTCCGGCTGATGACAGACGCGGCCATGTGATCTTTTCGCCGGCTTCGTAGCGTTCCTGTGACCAGCGGCCAAGCTGCTGGGAATAGACGCCACCGCCCTGACCATGCTCCTCGAAGATACCCCAGCCCTGACGATTGACCGAATAGTCAGCCACGCCTGAGAAGAGGCATGAAAGGTCAAATCCTTTCCAGTTTGCCGAGAAGTTAAAGCCATAGGTGATTCCGGGGAATGCTGTGGATTTGCCCACCGGCGCGAGGTCCTTGGTATCGATAACTCCGTCATCATTAAGATCCTGATAAACGAAGTCACCGGGACGGGGTACGCCAATCTCATAGGTAGGATAATTATCTATCACGTCCTGTGAATTGAAGAAGCCTGAACCGTCAAGTCCGAGCTCGGGATTAACCTCATAGTTTATCAGATAGCCCCACTGCTGTCCGTAGCTAAAGCCAGTGGTGCGATATTGGTAAGCATATTCCTCACCAAGGGGCACTTCGTCAAACTTCGTAATCTTATTCTTTGTACGGGAGAAGTTGGCTCCTACACTGAACGCGAAATCTTTTCCGATAGCCTGACGCCACTGAGCTGAAAGTTCATAGCCCTTATTCTCCATCTCACCCATGTTGACCTTAGGCAAAATGCCGCCGGTAAGACCCTGAAGTACAGGGATAGTGTTACGGCTGATGAGCATGTGGTCACGGTTCTCCCAGAACACATCGGCTGTCAAAGTCAGGTGATTGAAGAGCGTGAGATCAAGACCGGCATTGGTCTTTGTGGCAACTTCCCATGTGATGTCGGGGTTACCGATGCCAAGATACTGAAGGTTGTAACCATTGCCGATGCCGAGCGAAGGCATGTCGTAGATACCGTTCTCACGTGAATCCCAGTAAGCGCCGGTGCCGTTGATACCGATGTTATCCATGAAGAGGAAACGTGCGCCACCGATGTTGTCGTTACCGACCTTACCCCATGAACCACGCAGTTTGAAATTGCTGACAGTCTGGGCAAGCGAACTCCAGAATTTTTCATTGCTGACAACCCAGCCTGCCGAGAATGCGGGGAAGAAACCGAAACGTTTCTTGGGTGAGAACTGCTCGGAACCGTTGTAGCCCATGTTGAATTCAAGTAGGTAGCGTGAATCGTAGGCATACTGGAAACGGCCTGAGAGACCTATCACGTTGTAAGGAAGCACTCCGTCACCGCCGGTCGCCTCTGTACGGCGATAGTCACGCTGCAGGAGGAGCATAGCACCAACATCATGGAGGTTATTGAAGGTACGGTTATAGTTGAGGTACCACTGGAGGTTGACAAAGTAACTTGTGAATGTGCTTTTGCTCAGGCCAAGCTGGCCGTCCTCAGGGTTATTCGCATCGGTAAGTTTCCACACATAAGTTTCAGGGTCACCTTGTGATCTGTCAAGATAATATGTGACATAGCTCTTCTCAGCTCTTTGATAAGAATTACCCTTTGATTCGAACGACACGAGTCCGCGAGTAGTAAGACCGGGCGTCATGAACGAGAGATCGAGGTTGAGATTTGCGATCGCATTAACTCCGGCGCGGGTCTGCTTCTCATAGCCGCTTCGGATGAGGTTACCGTAAGGGCTGGGGTCATTTCGGCCATTCTCATCAACGACGAGCATACCGGGAGTCATCTCGGACTGTGCGCCATTGTACTCGAAGGGATATGGATTATCTTCGGGTGTCAGAGGGCCGGGAGTGGTCGGGCGCATAACATAACCCCACGGATAAATGTTGTCACCGGCACGGGCAGGCTTGTTGACCTTCTCGATGTAGCTTGAGATGTCAAGACTCGCCTTGAGGTAACGGCTGATCTGATGGTCGATATTCGAACGGAAGTTGTAACGGTTAAGGTTAGTATTGGCATCATAACCCACCTTATCCTTGGAGGGGACATTGAACATACCGCCCTGATGAACGTAACCTACAGAAACGAAGTACTGTGTAGCTTCCGATCCACCGTTCATAACCACATTGGCACGCGTCTGGGGAGCGTAGTCCTTGAAAAGGACGTCCATCCAGTTCGTGTTGGGGTGACCTACGGGGTCAGTCGGAGTACCCGTGAGCCATGACTGATAGGCCGCGAGGTCAGCATCCGAGTAGTAACGGTTGTCAGTCGAGACAATACCGTCGTTGCGCAGACCTTCGTTTTTAAGAAGTGCGAATGTATAGGAATCAAGGGTCTCCTCGCGGTGTGCCATCTCCTGAATGGAATATTCGAAAGATGCCGACACTTCAAGCTTACCCTTCTGACCACGCTTGGTTGTAATCAGGATGACACCGTTGGCACCACGCACACCGAACACGGCAGTTGCGGATGCGTCCTTCAGCACCGATATGCTCTCGACCTCACGAGGATCGATCACACGCATGTTGTCACGGGGAACACCGTCAACGAGAACGAGGGGAGCAGTACCGTTGACAGTACCTGCACCGCGAAGCCAGAATGTAACGTCGTCCGCACCCGGCTCACCTGATTGGACTGTCGTGGCCAGACCGGGGATACGGCCTGTGAGTGACTGCTGGATATTAGCGACGGGAGTCTTGAGCACCTCGTCACCCTTAATACCACCTACGGCACCGGTAAGGGTGGTCTTTTTCTGAGTACCGTAGCCCACCACTACGACCTCATCAAGCACATCGGCATCAACGTCAAGGACAATCTTGAGGTGTTGGCCCGCGGCAACTTCTACAGGTTTGTAGCCGACATAGGAGATCTGAAGTTTCGAGCCAGCAGGAACGGAGAAAGAGAACTGTCCGTCAATATCGGTGGAAACACCTGTCGTGGTTCCTACTACAAGCACCGTAGCTCCGATAAGAGGCTCGCCGGATGTATCCTCAACAACTCCGGACGCAGTAACTTGTCCCACCGTAGCCTTCGCTTGAGGCTCAGGTATAGCCGTGGCACTCGCAACTGTACTCATGGCTAATGACACGCCAAGCAGCAGTCGGGGGACGGATATGCCTTTTACGATTAGATTTAAAGCATACATTGGTTTACTAATATTTAGTTGTGTTATGAATGGTTTTACAGCAAGGTTTTTGCCATAACCGGATACGTTTTATCCCCATGGCAACGTCACAAAATTAGCTTATAGCCAATTATGCACAGGGAACAATTCTGCCAAATGATGCAACAATCCTTCCAGTGGCATTTTAAAGGCACTCTACTCCGATTTCGTTTCAGAGCCCTCTGCCCTCTTGGTGCGGGAGCGATCTTTTTCCACGATTTTAGCCAGAAAATCCTTCGGGCTGACACCGAACTGAGCAAGAAAACACTTGCTGAAATATGACGGTGTGTTGAACCCTACCATATACCCCACGGTCGAGACCTGATACTGCCCGGAGGCCAGCAACTCGGCCGCCTTCTTCAGTCTGTAGAGACGCACATAGTCATTGGGGATCATGGAGATTTCACTGCGGATCTTACGGTGAAGACCGCTTCGGCTCATGTGCAGCTCATTGGCGAGCATATCTATGTCAAATTCATTGTCGGCGATATGCGCTTCGATAATCCGGTCAACTTCCTTCACAAAACCATCATTGGCATTGACATCCTTGGACTCCTTGTAGGGTAACCATGACTTATCCATATATTCCTGACGGATTCTCGAACGCGAAGCAAATATGTTCTGAATCTGCGTGCGCAGCAGTCCGATAGAGAACGGCTTGGACATATAGGCATCCGCACCGACATCAAGCCCCTTCATATGAACCATCTCACCTGACACGGCTGTAAGGAGTATGATGCTCACGTTATTCCATTTGTTCTTGGACCTTATGACCTCACAAAGCTGCATGCCGTCCATTTCAGGCATAAGCACATCTGTAATGACCATATCGACGTCCTGATTATCAAGCACGCCAAGTGCCACTTTGCCGTTCTCAGCCGACATCACATTATATTCCGTCCGCAATTTTTTCACTAAAAATTCACGCAGCTCGGCATTGTCTTCTACCACGAGTATGGTTTTGAGCGCACCTGTAGGTTTTTCAGACTCGGAACCGACCAGCATACCTACGGTATCGCCGGCGGTCGAGACCTCTTCGTCCGACGGTTCATCATAGGCCTTGTCATTTTCACTGCTATCCGTCACCATGCTGCTGTCGCCGAGCGGCAATTCAACGGTAAACACACAGCCCGACGGCTCATTGTCCGTCACCTCTACCCTACCTTTCAGCAATTCCACAAGTCTGCTGACTATCGCAAGACCCAAGCCGGAACCGGTCACAGGAAGATTTTCCATAGTAGCGGTGGTATAGAACGGAGTAAATATTTTCTCTTTCTGTCCTGCAGGGATGCCTTTACCGTTATCCGTCACGGTAATTGCAAAAATGCGCCCCGAATCAGCCACCTTTAGACCGATCTTTATGGTGTCACGCGTATATTTTACGGCGTTAAACATAAGATTGCTCAATATCTTGGTGATCGCTTCCTTGTCGCTGTAAACCACAAGGGATTCCGCAGGCAGGTCAAGCATGATATTCACTCCGCGCCGGCGCGCAAGCAGGCCGAAGCGACTGCGGATGCCCGCAATAAGAGCGTTCATGTCCACGGCCGAGAAACTCAGGGTTGACATGTGAGGAATCTGACGGAAATCAAGCAGTTGATTGACAAGTGTCATCAAACGCGACGTATTGTCTCGCATGACATCCACCGCCTCATTGAACTCACGATCATCCGGATACATATCCTTTATGTCCTCAAGCGGAGCATTGATCAGGCTGAGCGGAGTGCGGATCTCATGAGCGATATTGGTGAAGAAGCTCAGCTGAGTCTCGTAATACTCATGCTGTTTCTCATTCTCATATTTCATCTGTGCGAGCATGCGCCGACGTTCCTGCCGGGCCTTGACAACAGTGTAGGTCCAATATATCAACGTTAAGCCCAGCAGAATATAGATGACGTAGGCCATATTGCTGCGGTAAATCGGAGGATGGATCTCAAAGTCAATCGAAGTAATGTCGGGATTCCACATACCGTCACTGTTTGAGCCTCTCACCTCGAATGTGTATTTGCCCGACGACAGATTCCTGTAGATCGCGCTGTGCGGATCATCCGTATAGACCCAATCATGATCCACACCTTTAAGCCTGAAGGCATACCTGTTTTTAGACGGATCAATATAGCTGAGAGCCACGAAGTCAAACGACACCGACGCTACATCGTAAAAATCAAGTTTTGTGTCTCCGTATTTACCGGCCACTGAATTTTCATCATGCGTGCCATCGTGACGCGTACAGTCATAGCGCGTTATCATCACCGGAGGCACGTAAGTATTACGATCGATATGGCCGGGATTGAAAATATTGATTCCATCGATACCCCCAAAGCAGAGCGAACCATCACCCAGACGAAGAGAGGATTTGTAGTTGAACTGCGAACCGAACATTCCGTCTCCATACTTATAGGCACATATAGAATCGTTGTCAGGATAGAAGCAGGAGAGTCCGGCGTTAGAACTCAGCCACAACGCGCCACTGCGGTCAGGCACGATACCATAAATCACATTGTTCGGAAGTCCGTCCTTTTCCATATATGTGGTGAAGGTTTCATCCGTGCGGTTGAATCGGGAGAGACCACCACCTTCAGTTCCGACCCATATCACCCCGCGATCATCCATGCACAGGCTGATGATCTTGTCGGACATGAGCGTGGTTTGATCCGCCGGATTATGAAGATAATTGTACCATTTGCCCGAACGTGTATCAAACGTAAAGACACCGCTGCCGTTGGTGGCAACCCACATCAGACCTTCATTATCCTCGATTATGTCATAGACAAAGGCCGTGGGGGGAAATTTTGTAACACGGATGAACCGCCGTGACGCCCTGTCATATTTCAACAGTCCGAAGATTCCGCCAACATATATATCGTTGTCGCGCGTCCGGAAAATAGTATATATAGGACCGACATCCAGTCCGTCGGTGTGATCCGCGGTCCTTTCGACCTTACAATTTGTCACATTCACAATATCTATCGTACCCTTGAGATTGCCAACCCACAGGTGATCTCCTTCAAGCATCAATGCATGGAGATTATAATGTGAGAGTTTTGGCTCGTTGATAAATTTCATATTACGGTTATATCTATCGAAATAGACAAGTCCCCTATCCTCGGTGGCTACCCACAGATTGCGTTTCTTATCCTCGATCATCTTACCTGCCACCGAACTGGCAGGACTACGATCGATATCCGACAGACGGTAGTGAATGAAATTACGCGCATGGCTATGAGTATAGTTTACACCGGCGAAATATCCGCCCACCCATAATCCACCTTCTCTATCAGACAGTATTGAATAGACAGCATCTTTGACCTGCAGACGTGTATTTATACCTGAAAGCTGAATTTCGCTGCACTTTCCGGTCACTGTATTATACTGAAACAGGCCCGAATTGCCACCCAGCAGAAAGACTCCCGGATCTGTCTCGTGAATAGCCCTTACGGCCACGCATATATCCTGAGATATTTCAGTGGTGAAAGTCTCATCACGGCGATTCATACTGAGCAGTCCCCTGCCCCATGTTCCGATCCAGAAACGATGTGAGGAATCCTCATATATATCATATATATCATTGTCGATTCCGGCGCTATCGGAGTTAAAACACTTGAAACAACGACGCGACGCATCATAACGGCAGAGACCGCCGCCAAGAGTGCCGACCCAGATTGTCCCGTATGAATCAAGATAGAGTTTCCATACGCGGTCAGACTTCAAAGCTCCCTCCTTACCTGTGGCACGGTAATTACTCCACTTACCATTGTCATAGACATAGACTCCCTGCCCGAATGTTCCTATCCATATCCGGCCTTCGCGGTCAGCGGTAATGGCATTGATCGCCACCTGCCTGTCATTTTCAGTTCCCGGAAGGCTTACATTAGCAAATGTCTCCTCGTCAGGATCATACTTAAACAGACCGTTATCCGTGCCAACGAGGATAATATGATCAGCCTTTTCGTAGAGTGCGCGGACAAAGTTATTGCCCAAGCTGGTATTATCATCCGGGGTGTTTCTGAAGACCCTGAAATGACATCCGTCAAAACGGTTCAGGCCATCCCTTGTGCCGAACCACACAAAACCGTTATGATCCTGCAGAGAGCACCATATTGTATTTTGCGACAATCCATCCTCCACTCTGTATATTCTAAACTGATAGTCGTCCATACCCTTCATCTCTACTCCTGTCATAAACATCAGCAGGATTACAATGAAGAAATTTGGGAACTTCAGCACACGTTCAAATTTTGCACTCATATACCAAATTTATGTTAATGCAAAATTAAAATCTTACTTGATTATATACTATTATAAACTGCGCATTTACTACAACAATTCTGTCAAAGGTAACATTTTTGTCACTGCCAATTCACTGGTGGCAATATCCTCGCACAAGCTACAGGCCTTTAGCTCTGAACATTACTCTCATTTAACAGAATATTCAGTCATTTATACGACAATAAAACAATGAAAGCCTGTGACACAATAATGTCACAGGCTCAATCGCCCCGCCCAACACAAATGTCAACTATAGCTTAGTCGTATTACTTATACCTATTTACTCTCGGTGCTGAGCATTCAGTTTCCGACGGATAATCACCCACTACTCTCGGCCATCCGTCACGATACTCTATCGGATCAATCATCAGCACACGTTTATCTTCTGACTTATTGTATTTATGAATTACACGATCGGACCGATCTATCGCATGATACATAATCCAATCCCGACCATCGTCATCGGTGATAATGGAGTTATGTCCGCATGCCATCCATCTGGCACCCTCGGCCAGAATTGGACAGCCGTCATCACGGCCATCACAATAGACTTCAAACGGACCTGTAGGATTCTTGGATCGCGCCACCATCACTGCATAGTGGGCACGCTCACCGCAACAATTGTCACCGGAATAAAACAGATAATAATAACCGTCGCGGTAAATCACCCATGATCCTTCAACAAGGAATCCGTAACCCGGCCCGAAAGCCTTGATGAGTTCAATCCCCGGAGTGTCGTCTTTAAAACTGATCATGTCATCGGCAAGCTCTTTAACTTTTAAAGGTTTGAATCCCGATCCCCAATAAAGGAAATTTTTCCCGCTCACCGGATCATTGAATACCATCGGATCTATATTATCAAAACCATCACCGGAAATCAAGGGTGAACCCGAATCAATAAACGGACCTACGGGGTTATCGGAGACAGCCACTGCGAGACAGAGTCCCAAATCAGTTCCTGTCTTGACTTCAGCATCCGGCTCAGCTGAATAATACATATAATACTTATTCTCATGACGAGTCACATGAGGTGCCCAGAAATTCTGAGTTGAGTGAGCCCATTTAGGTTTCTTGGGCAATGCATCTCCAAGATGTGTCCAGTTAATTAAATCATACGAACGGAGCACCTGTATATTACACATTATACTATCTGCATCTATTCCCTGAGTGGCATAAACATAAAAAGCCCCATCATCAGCACGGATTACCGCCGGATCAGCAGTGGGCATTGGCCACACAGGATTCTCATATAATGGTGTTACATTCTCTGCATTGACCGTAATGCCGCCGGTAAACATAAAGATCCCAATTAAATAGTAGAACAGTTTCATATCAAATAGAAGCGAAGTTTAACTGCTGCAAAAATATCATTCCTCAACTACATCAAATGCCACAATACCGCCATAATTTTGCAAAATTCTCTATTTTCCACTCACTGACTGCTTATCCGCATAAATCAGGCCTCACACCGTGCAGTAGTGAAAGATCCAATGTCAACAACACGCGGACTGATGGTCAATAACAGAAAAACGTACTAACTTCATTCATGCAGCTCGTAGAGTGCACTGAAAAACAACGGTGAGTTTAAATTCATTGAACGACATCCATTAACGAATAAATGTATCCGTACATGTCCTAAAGGCGTGTTCGCATCCTTGAAATAAAGATATGGCTGTGTCAAAATCAACTGATTTGATTTTGACACAGCATCAACCCGGAATTTATTCATTCTGACACAGCCATAGCTCGTTTACTCAATTGAAAGATACTGCTCGTCAGTCACAGGTTCGAGCCATACGTTTTCGGACTCTTCTCCGGGAACAGCAAATGCCAAGTGCGCGAACCATGAATCTTTGGCGGCTCCATGCCAATGCTTGACATTGGCCGGAATATGAATCACTGTACCGGGTAGAATCTCTACTGCCGGTTTCCCTTCCTCCTGATACCAGCCACGACCTGCAACACCAACAAGCATCTGCCCTCCCCCATTTTCTGCCTTGTGGATATGCCAGTTGTTGCGGCATCCGGGTTCAAAGGTGACATTCGCGAACGGGATCTGGGAGTCTGAAATCTGAGCAAGATAGCTGTTGCCGATGAAATACTTCTCGTATGCGGTGTTTGGCTCTCCAATCGGAAATATCATCTGACGTTGAAAAGCAGCTTTCGCATCATCGCCTTTGATATCATCGTTCCATACATCTTTGGCAAGACGGAAGGCTGCCCATGCTTTGGGCCAACCTGCATAAAATGCGACATGGGTAATTATCTCAGCCACCTCTATTCGGGTGATACCGTTTTTCTTTGCCTCCTGAAGATGATAGGTGAGCGAACTGTCGGTGATACCCTGTGAAATAAGGGAAGTTATCGTGACCATGCTACGGTCGCGCAGGGAAAGAAGATCATTTCTACTCCATACCTCTCCAAAGAGTATGTCGTCATTGAGACGGGCAAACTCAGGAGCAAACTCGCCGAGCGCATCGCGTCCGGCAGTCTGAACTATTTTTGTCTGTGCCATAAGGTTGAAAATGAAGGTTATGCTCATTAGCATTATTATTAATCGTTTCATCGTGATATGTAAGTTTTATTTCCATTTATTATATATATTCCATCGTGCAGTGAGTCAATGGATTTGGATTTATACATGAGCTGTCTTCCTGATAAAGTATAGACTGTGAAATCTGCTGCTACATCGTTGCTTACGCGATTAATTCCGGAGGTCAACTTCTCATAGTCAATTTCCCTCAGCCAGTTTTCAAGCATGGATGAGGCATTTGAGATCTGGGAACTACGAATCCAGAGACTGGGACTCAGGAAATTTCCATCAGGGATAAGGCGTTTCATATCAGCCTCAACTCCGCGTATACCGCTACTTGCACTCGATACAATCAATCCTATATTCTTTCCTACCATTTTCTTACCGTTGTGAAAAAGATAGGTTTGTAATGGAGCTGCCATCTGACTCCACCACAGAGGCGCCGCTATGATTATGGTGTCGTATTCATCGAGATTCACATTCACAGAGTCAATTGTAGGATATGAGGAACTGTCGGCAGGATTATTCTTTATAGCTCCGATCTGTGCACTTCCTATTGCGTAGTTGTTGGCCGCATAGTCAAGACCTTTCTCCGTTGGTTCTATTTCTACTACTTTCGCTTCTATCTGCCGGTTGAGTTCGTTGACTATCTTCTCGACATTATTGGTGTAGCTGTAATATATTATCAGTGTTTTCGCATTGATTGACAAGCAACCAATCATCATTACTAAAATAAAAACGATTCTCTTCATATATGCTTGCGTTTTTTCTAAAATCCTACTTGCTTTTGTTGTTCTGCATTGTAGCGGTCCCCTACTACGGGTATTTGTGCTACTGCGAGTTCTAATTCTTTCCATTCTTCGGGCGACACTTCGAAATCCAATGTCCTGAGGTTTTCCTCCAGATGCGATAGCTTTGTCGTACCGGGTATCGGAACTATGAACGGTTCTTTCTGCAGTAGCCAGCCAAGAGCAACCTGCGAGGAGGTCATACCACGTTCACGTCCGAAGTTCTGCAACACGTTTACTATTCTTGTGTTCGCCCTCATCGCCTCAGGCTGAAACCGTGGAAGTGTGTGCCGGTTATCGTTATTGCTGTCGAATACGGTGTATTCATTTATGCAACCGCCAAGGAAACCACGGTTGAGCGGACTATAAGGCACGAATCCGATACCGAGATCCTTGCATACATCAAGCACACCGTTCTCCTCAACGAGCCTATGCATCAGGTGATATTCGCTTTGGATAGCGGTAAGCGGACATTCCGTATGAGCTTTACGGATTGTTTCGGGACTGACCTCACACATACCCCAATGAAGAACCTTTCCTTCTTTCATTAAATCACTGATTGTCCCGGCCACATCCTCTATCGGTGTATTGGGGTCAAACCTATGCTGATAGAACATCGGTATGCAATCTGTATTCAATCGACGCAGGGAATCTTCACAGTAACGACGAATCGTTGCAGGGCTACTGTCCTGACGCCCCGTACCTTTTCCATTGATAACCTCATGGCCGAATTTTGTGGTGACATTGATTTTTCTGCGAAACTCAGACAAGGCTTCACCAGCAAGAATCTCATTCGTCAGCGGGCCATAGATGATTGCAGTGTCAAAAAGCGTTATACCTCTGTCTATAGCCTCATGCAGAAGACGGATGCACTGTTTTTTGTCCGGATGTTGCGAACGGTTGTAGGTCATACCCATTACACCGAATCCGAGAGCCGATACATCGAAAGCGGCCTTACCCGAACCAAGCGTACGGACAGGAAGGCTTCCGGACATAGGTTTACCGTCTTTCTGCTCAACGAGTTTGGTAGCAGCCTGCACTTTATTATAGGTGGGTTCCAATGCCATCGCACCCATAGTCAATCCAAGAGTCTTAATGAATCCTCTTCGGCTAAACTTATTTCCGCTCATTACAGCTCGATTTTCTTGATTACACGTGCAGGATTTCCGGCAACAATTGTCATCGGAGGAACATCGTGTGTAACCACACTCTGCGCTCCGACAATCGCACCATAACCGATTCTGACACCGGGTAGAATCGTAGAGTTTATACCGATCCATACTTTATCCTCGATAACGATAGGACGGCCGTAAGTCGCACTGCGGTTGTCGGGATTCACATCATGGTTGATGGTGATAAGGTTACACTTCGGACCGATGAAGACCCCGTTGCCAATAGTAATCTGACCGCGTCCGAAGAACGTGCAGCATTGCTGAATGAAGCAGCCTTCTCCAATGGTTACTGGTTTGCCATAGTCTATATAGAACGGAGGAAGGACCGTTGTGCTTTCGGGAAGCGGCTTGCCAAGAATCTCTCCCATCAGCTCGTGTACGCGTTTCTGATCGCGGACGCTTACGGTAGAAAGTTCCTGAGCAGTTTCCATACAGGAAAAAATGTCGTCAATCAGGAGTTCATATCCCGGCTCATTGGGTGATATGACCTCACCGTTACGGTCTCTTTCAAATATATTTTCCATACCTTGATTGTTTAATTATTATGATGCAAAATTACTTCTAAAAAAATAGCTCCGCTTTGTTGCGAGGCTCATACTGTTTTGTCAGGAAGTTCAAATTGCAGAAAGTGTTGGTGCGATACCGTACATTTCTTTGTAGAGTTTTGAGAAATGCGAAAGGTTCTTGAATCCGACATCGGAACATATCTCCGATACCTTCTTCCCACCTTTAAGGATCAGATCGCGGGCAGCTTCCAGCCTACGGCGTATCAGCCATTTCTGAGGAGTCAGCTCGCTTACTTTCTTGAAATCCCTTTTGAAAGTCGCAAGGCTACGTCCGGTATAATATGCCATTTCCTCCATGGATAGTTCATTCATATAGTTCTTCTCCATGAAATCGACAATATCTATCTTCCAAGGTTCTATGAAATCAAAAAGCGAAGCATAGAGGTTTACATCTGTCTTCAGGATAGCCCGCATACCCTCGGTCATCTTCATCCTAAGAATGTCATCGTCTGGTTTTACCCCTGCATCAAAATAAGGGACTAATGACTCAAAAAGACTTCTGACATCCAGACGATTGGAAGGAAATTTTATAAGGCTCACCTTCTCCCTCTTTGAGTCGGACGGTATCTCGCGGTGATTTATATTATGATAAAATTCCTTTAAGAAATTGCGTGAGAATTTCATGACCACAGAACGGTAAGGCTTGTTTTCTGAAGCCCGTTTCTGTAGCCACATTCTGTTGTCACGGCGCATGAAAGCACAATCTCCCGGATGCAGGATTGTCTTTTTTCCACCATCAGTGATCTCCAACTCTCCGGAGAGAATATATATGAGTGTATGTTCGCGGTTACAGTGGGCGCAACCGCGGTCATCCGTGAAAAAGCTCGCAATGAAAACATTTGAGCAATCAAAAACTTCAAGTTTTTCCATATCAAGAGGTTTACGCTGCAAAATTAGTATATAATATCAAGAAACACTTTGTTGACAAGCTCAATTTCGACATATTTATGATATTGTCATATCTGTGGCAGCTTACTCGATCGACATCTGTCGCTTTCTGATAGAACTTTCGAAATTTCCTATCACTTCTGAGAGATATATGAGATTTTTGTTGCAATTTCTACAACTGCAGCAATCCATAACTTAGAATGATTACCATTATAAAATATATAAAATACCCTCCATTATTGATGAAGCAACAAAGGAGTCAGGCATTTCGTCTGACTCCTTTGTGATGAGTTGAAGAGATAGGTCCGGGAGTTATCTCACTATCCAATTGTGATTCTTGGTATTCCAATTATTAGATCCTTTGAACGCATTGGCTATGTCGGTCGAAGAAACATATATATTGATGGATGGAGTAGTAGATGCAGACCCACCAAATACAGGCTGGTTTCCACCCGGGATTCCGGTACACATTGTCAGATCCATTTCTTTTAACGACGGGCAGTTACGGAAAGCATTGTTCCCAACCTTGCTCAAAGGACCGAGAACAACAGTCGTAAGATCAGGACAATCCTCAACAGCATCTACATCAATGGTTGTCACTGATGGAGCATTAAGTTCGGTGATACCACTGCGATACAAGGAGAGTTCGCCCAATTCGGTTAGACTTGACGGTATTGTTATACTCTTTAGATTCTGACAATCAATGAATGCGCCTTTTGATATAGCCGTCAATCCCTCCGGTAATATTATGGATGTTAGAGCCAACATTGGATTGATCGGTGTCTGATCATAGATATCCTCATCATCAATGGAGAATGCATATTCAGGCATCGATGTAAAGGAAGCCTTACTCAGATCAAGGGCGATACGTTTGCTCTCCCCTGCTCCGTTAGTTGAAAAATAGTCACGGAATACCAAGAAATCCGCATCTTTCATCTCTCCGGTAATCTTCAGAGTAGTGGCATCTCCTATTCCATCCAGCATTGATGATGTAAGACGGACTGAGGAAGAGAGTGCTATTTCAAAAACATCTGATGAGGGCGTATTGATATCGTCACCATCGTTACCTGTCGATGGTAATGAGTCATCCCCCTCCCATCCGGTATCTACAGAAACCAAAAAGCTTTGTGACACTAAGGATAGTCCCTTGAAAGCACCTTCAACTATCGTGCGTCTGTTTGCCTTCAGCGGAACATAGGAGATCCTTTTTTTACTTGATTCCGTATCTCCGTCAGGAGTATATTCCAAATTGATATTGTCAATCATCAAGGATGTCTTCTCGGAATTAGGAGCAAGCATATAGGTTGATATCAAGTCACCGCTCCGATTTGATGCATCAGCGATAAATTTAATTGAAACCGGAGTTTTAGTAGAAGTTTTCTTATACTCTCCTGTTATGGCTGAATACGTGCAATCCTCCCTGTCAAACGCAATCGAAACCCTGTCATTCACATCCAGCACATCACTTTCACGTATGATCAGCTTGCCGACCGCATGTGTCAGTACCACTTGTTTTGAATTTCCATCCGGAGAAAAATTATCAATCTGATATGAGAAAGCAATTCCGGGATTATTGACAAATTCACTTTTATACGTTATGACCTCCAACCCTTTATCCAGATCGATGTCATATTTCTCATCATCAGCCCAGAATGCGATAGCATAACTATGCGTCCTCCTGAGATCGATTTCAAAATTGAATGTTCCATTGCTGACTCTTTCCTCTTGAGCCTTTGACAGGATCTCGCCAGTAGTATTGTCCTTGACATACATGAATGCTCTTGTCGGTGACGGCTCGGCATTGTCTGTTCCGGCACGTGACATTTCACCTGTCGAAATGCTGAACGTCACACTCTCAAGAGGAGAATCCTCCACTACGTCCGGTTGTGGCTGATCTTCCGATTGTCCGCATGAAATGACTGTAAGTGATAGCAGAGACGCCATCAAAAGCTCTTTTGTTCTCATGGTTTGAATGAGGGGATTAAAATATTCTGTCGTTCCTTTCCCTTAACAACTCTGTATATGTAATAGTAATGAATAGACAGAATGTTAATTATTAAAAAATATTCAAGCTAATTATATAACTGCCATTACAAAATAGTCATTGCAAATAAGCATATAATTACAATAGTCAATATCCCACTATCACTCAAAGTCACTAATGTTCAAAGTGATAATGGCTTTTGAAGCAAATGTATGAATAATATCTCATATTGCAAGCAAATTATTTAATTTTTTTTAAATTTTTACGTATATTTCAATGCATATCGTAAAATGAAAAGAGGAACCAGCCTATTTTTAGACCGATTCCTCTTTTTTATAATCTACTTAATTCCGGAAATAGAATCAATATTCCTTCCAAGGAGTAATACCGATGTTCTCAGTGCCCTTGTTGATGAATGCCTTAACGTAGGCACTTGCAAGACGGGCGTTTGTGAGCAAGGGTATATTATGATCAATAGCCCAGCGACGGATACGGTAACCGTTGGTCAACTCGCGTTTCGTATGATTTTTCGGGATATTTATCACGAGATCAACCTTATGGTCAGCTATGAGATTGAGAATGTTTTCTCCCTCCTCATCAGGCCAGCATACTGAATCGCTCACCACACCATTGTCGTTGAGGAATGCAGCAGTTCCTTCAGTTGCATAGATCTTATAACCGTTTTCAGCAAGCATACGGCATGCCTCAAGCATATCCACCTTACCGCGGACATCACCGGAGCTGACAAGAACAGCATTCTTGGGGACATTATGTCCTACAGAGATCATGGCGTTGAGTAGAGCCTCATCGAAATCCTTGCCGAGACAACCGACCTCGCCGGTTGATGACATGTCCACGCCGAGGACGGGATCTGCCTTATGGAGACGTGCGAACGAGAACTGTGAAGCTTTCACACCAACGTAGTCAATGTCAAATGTCGAAGTATCGACAGCATCAACCTTCTCACCGAGCATGATGCGCGTCGCGGTCTCGATAAAGTTCTGTTTGAGCACCTTGCTGACGAAGGGGAAGGAGCGTGAAGCTCGCAGGTTACACTCGATTACCTTCACATAATTATCCTTTGCAAGATACTGAATGTTAAAAGGTCCTGAGATATTCAGCTCCTTGGCTATCTGCGCGCTGATGTGCTTGATACGACGTGCGGTGGCCATGTAAATTTTCTGTGCGGGGAACACAAGTGTGGCATCACCGGAGTGGACACCGGCAAATTCCACGTGCTCTGATATCGCAAACTCAACGATCTCACCATTACGGGCCACGGCATCAAACTCGATTTCCTTGGCATTCTGGAGGAATTCGGAAACGACCACAGGATACTCCTTCGACACCTTAGCTGCCTGTGAGAGGAAGCGGTGAAGCTGTTCATGATCATAGCATACGTTCATAGCTGCTCCGGAAAGCACATAGCTCGGACGGACAAGAACCGGGAAGCCTACTTCAGCGATAAAGCCGTCGATTTCCTCTGTAGTGGTCAGTTCCTTCCAGCGAGGCTGATCTATGCCGAGCTGATCAAGCATTGCCGAAAACTTGTGGCGGTTTTCGGCACGGTCAATGCTGATAGGTGAAGTTCCGAGCACGGGGACATGCTGACGGTAAAGCTTCATCGCAAGGTTATTGGGGATCTGTCCGCCGACGCTGACAATCACACCGCGGGGCATTTCAAGATCAAGGATATCCATCACACGCTCGAAGCTCAACTCATCGAAATAGAGACGGTCACACATGTCATAGTCAGTAGAAACAGTCTCAGGATTGTAGTTGATCATGATGGCCTTGTAACCGAGACGGCGGCAAGTGGTAGCAGCATTCACCGAGCACCAGTCAAACTCAACAGAGCTACCGATACGGTAAGCACCTGAACCGAGCACGACTATATTGTTGCCGGAGTTCATGTCGTAACGGATCGAGTTCTCATCAGCTCCGTATGTAACATAGAGATAGTTGGTGAGATCCGGATACTCGGAAGCCACAGTGTTGATACGGCGCACGCAGGGCACAATGTCGAGGCTCTTGCGGTGATTGCGTACACGCAGGATCTCATTTTCAAGATTGCCCTCAGGATTTTCAACAAAACGTGCGATCTGGAAATCTGAGAAGCCAAGACGCTTGGCTTCTTTAAGCACATCCTTCGGGAGATCCTCTATCTTGTTGTAACCTTCAAGAACTTTCTTGTATTTTACAATATTGTTGAGACGTTCGATAAACCATTTGTCGATTTTCGTCAGTTCCTCAATGCGCTCTATCGAATATCCCTCCTCAAGAGCCTGAGCTATGGCGAAAATACGCATATCCGTCGGGTGAGACAAGACTTTATCAAGATCATCGAAATGGATGTCATTGTTGCCGACAAATCCGTGCATGCCCTGCCCTATCATACGGAGACCCTTCTGAATGATCTCCTCGAACGATTTACCGATTGACATGATCTCACCGACAGACTTCATCGAACTTCCGATCTCACGATCCACACCGACGAATTTCGTAAGGTCCCAACGTGGGATCTTCACGATCATATAGTCAACGGAGGGTGCAACGTAAGCAGAGTTAGGTGTACCCATTTCACCGATCTGATCAAGAGTATAGCCTAATGCCAGTTTGGCTGCCACAAAAGCGAGGGGGTAACCGGATGCCTTCGATGCAAGAGCTGACGAACGGCTGAGACGCGCGTTGATCTCGATGATACGATAGTCATTGGTCTCGGCATTGAAAGCATACTGAATATTGCATTCACCGACGATTCCGATATGGCGCACAACCTTGGTGGCGATATCTTCGAGCATTTTGATCTGCTCTTTCGAGAGGGAAACAATCGGAGCTACTACAATCGACTCACCTGTATGGATTCCAAGCGGATCGAAGTTTTCCATCGGAACTACAGTGAAGCAGTGGTCATTGGCGTCGCGGATAACTTCAAACTCAATTTCTTTCCAGCCTTTCAGTGATTCTTCTACGAGAATCTGCTTTGAATAAGCGAGTGCGCTTTCGCAATGCGTACGGAATTCCTCATCGTTGGTACAGATACCAGAACCGAGACCACCAAGAGCGTAGCCAGAACGAACCATAACGGGATATCCGATACGGTGAGCCACCTCAACAGCGTCCTCTATGCTTTCAACAGCCTGTGAAACAGGTGTCTTGACATCTATTTCATTAAGCTTCTTTACAAAAAGGTCTCGGTCCTCGGTTATCATGATTGCTTCAACCGAAGTGCCGAGCACCTTCACGCCATATTTTTCGAGAGTTCCGTTAAGATAGAGCTCTGTTCCGCAATTGAGTGCAGTCTGACCACCAAAAGCAAGGAGAATACCGTCAGGACGTTCCTTTTTAATTACCTCTTCCACGAAATGGGGAGTGATCGGGAGGAAATAAACCTGATCAGCAACACCTTCTGATGTCTGGATTGTTGCGATATTGGGGTTTATCAGAACGGTGGAAATACCTTCCTCACGCAGTGCCTTGAGAGCCTGAGAACCGGAGTAGTCAAATTCGCCCGCTTGCCCGATTTTGAGGGCGCCGGAACCGAGTAGTAGTACCTTCTTCATAATGTGGTTTATCGGTTATGATAATGATTTTTCGAAAATGAGTATAATTTGCCCACAAAATTACATAAATTTTCACTTTCCTACAACGACCTGATTTAAACTTTTTAAAAGTTCCGATCAAAGTTTCCAATAAGAAGTGCAACGCCTGTTTCCTCACTCTCCCCTCAATGGTTATCTGTGCAATTGTAATCTTAGCCATATCATGGCTTTATCCGAATAAGATCAGAGTCCCGGAATATGGAGATCAGACTCAGATACATTGCCGAACCATTCTGTAAGACGCTCCTTTGCCTTACGTTTTGTTTCGGGTGTGAGATTTTTCCAAATCTGCTTCACTACATATATCAAAGCTGCCGTGTCATCCGTAAAACCGCCGGGCAATGTGTCCGGTATAAAGTCGATGGGGAGAATGAAATAACCGAGTGCGGCCAATACCAGCAATCTATCCTTAACCGGTAACTCATTATCAAGGGTAGAATAATATAGAATCAATATTACATAGGTCAGTTTTATGCCCGCTTTTCGCGCCACCTTCTTTATTTTATCAAGGAGAGCTGGTGGATTATAGTATCCTGCATACTTGGAAAGATTATTGGTAAAAGATTTTATGTTCATCGGTGCGTCGTAATTTCATATTAATAGATTATTACCATTATATATATGACGGTTATACTTACGATAAGTTTATCCGGTGCAAAAATATAAATTCTATGCAGTATTTTTATCACAAGAGCAAAACGACGGCATAAGCGTTTAATACCCAGCTATTAATAGACACGACTATGATCTAAGAAGAGAATATCCCTTCTACTTCTATGATAGAATTAACATATTTTTAAACATATATTACTATGCCGGCAGCGATATAATCACTAATTTCGCAAAGACAATCATTCCGTGAAGACATCTTAATTCCGGCATTACATGCGGGAATAATCAATTTTAATATAAATTTTTATAATGAAGAAACTGCTTTTAATCCTTCTGTTATTGCCATTTATGGCGTGTGTAAATAAAGAAAAAGAGGTCTATATGTTTACCTCCCATCGCGAACCCGCTCTTGACGGACTCCATTTCCTCTACAGTTACGACGGTTATCACTGGGACAGTGTGCCGGGAGTGTGGCTCAAACCGAAGATAGGCAATAAGAAAGAATATTTCAACTATCACACTCAGCAGGTTGAGCAACCTAAATATTTCCCGAACTCAATGATGAGAGACCCGTCGATTATTCAGGGACCTGACGGTACGTTCCATCTGGTGTGGACCCTTGGCTGGAGCGGAGGAAAAGGTTTCGGCTATTCGTCCTCAAAGGACTTGGTCAACTGGACAGAGCAGCGTGAGATAGAAGTCATGACTGATTCGATGACCAACAATGTATGGGCTCCTGAATTGTTCTACGATGATGATCATGACCGTTTCCTTATAATATGGTCATCGTCAATAATGCCTGAAAAATATACTGCGGCAGATACTTTAGGAAAAAATATCGCCCACCGTACTTACTACACGACGACCACTGATTTCCAGACATTCGAACCCACTAAGCAATTTTACGATCCCGGTTTTAATTCTATTGACGGTTTCCTACTGAAACGCGACAAGAATGACTATGTCTATATACTTAAAGATAATCGCAAGCCCGGTTTCAGCGATCTCTTTTGTGTCACTTCAGATTCTCCCGAAGGACCTTTCTCTGATCCATCCGAGAAATTCGCTCCTACATATTCCGAAGGTCCTTGTGCCGTGAAAGTCGGCGATGAATGGCTGATATATTTCGACGTGTATCGTCAGGGGAAATATGGTGCGGTTTCGACAAAAGATTTCAAGACATTCACCCCTATCGACGACAAGATATCTATTCCGAACGGACACAAGCACGGCACAATCTTCAAAGCTCCGGAGTCAGTATTGAAAAATATGCTGGAAACGGCCAACAAAAATGCCGGCTCAGAAAATGAGTCGAATTAAACCGGAGATATCCGATATCCGTTCAGTAACCGAAGTTTTGATCTAAGAGCATTTTTTCGGGACAGACCGTATCGAGAACACAAATAAAACACAGCGTATAGCATTGAGTCACAATCAGCTCTGCTATACGCTGTGTTCTTAACAACGTATTAATCCAACGTTACTACAAATTAGATTTCTTACTGCCATGATCACGTTGGTACCAACTCCGGCAATCCAACTCGATGAGATTTTTTCACCTGAAGTTTTCAATCTTTATTGTCTATTTTAGCCTTATTTTCAATCAGGTAACTGACAGTATATATCCTTTCTTTTTAATTGAAGTGATTGTCAGAGCCGGGTCAGGGAGGAGTCGGCGGAGATAGGTGATCTGCACATTCAAGGCGAGAGAGTTGGAATAGCTTATATCACCCCATATCTTATCAAGTATTACATCACGCTCCACCAGATTTCCTATATTCTCAGCAAGTATCTGGAGAATTTCGGTCTGACGGACTGAAAGGGAATGTGTCTCGCCTTCGTAGGTCAGTGATGACAGATTCGGCCGGAAAATAGTATTACCCAAATGGTATTCAACGTCCTGATTGACCGTCATACTCCCAAACCGCTCGTTGATTCTGGCCATAAGCTCTTCAGGGTAAAACGGTTTCGGTATATAGTCATTCCCTTTAAGAGAAAAACCGTGCAGACGATCAACCTTATCCGTTCGGTCAGTAAGAAAGAATATAATGACTCTTTTGTCGTTCTGCCTGATGATACGCGCCATCTCAAATCCGTCGAGTTCCGGCATATTGATATCAAGGAGGATAAGATCCGGACGGATCTCCCTATACATTTCCAATCCTACCATACCGTTGTTGGCATAGATCACTTCATAACCTTCCGCCTCGATGAAACGTTTCAGAAGCATCGAATTGCGGAGATCATCATCGACCAGAAGTATCTTAATCGCCTTCATCATTGAGGTAATATTATAGTGAAACACGAGCCTTCGCCCTCCGAACTTTCAACTGAGATATCGCCTCCATGCGCATCTATCAGAAGCTTTGCGTATGCAAGTCCAAGTCCCATTCCGGGTTGTTTGCCGGCAGATGCCTTTCCTCGGTAGAAACGTTTGAATATATGCTTTATATCGGAGGATGGAATTCCGTTGCCGGTATCGCTCACGTGAAGTTCGACACATCCATTTTTCTCATCCGCAGTAGCATTGATTTCTACTGAAGCTCCGGAGTATTTGACAGCGTTTTCAACAAGGTTATTCAAAATATTATACAGGTGGGTACGGTCCGCCGAAACTACCACTCCCCTATCAATCCCGTTCTTTATCCTAACCGCTTTATCGGCAGGGAAGGCAGTTGCAGAAATCACGTTGTCAAACAATTCATGGAGATTAACGCTCCGTAAGTTGAGCGGTATTTGCTCCACATTATTAAATATGATGTCCCTGAGTTTTGAAAAGTACGCCGAAAGATTATCAAGGGCATTTCTTGTCTCCGACAGGATCTCCTTCTTCGTTATCTTGTCCTCCATCATCCGCTCGTTGTACAGAGCCGATACGCACATCTTCAGTGTGGAGAGAGGGCGTTTAAGTTCATGGATCATCGTCGTGATGAAGCTATTTCGCATCTTGTCAAGGCGTGACAGTTTCAACACCGTGGAAAATTGCAGAATGAGACATATTATCAGTAAGGATGACACGAGTATCGAGATGGTAAGTATCTGCCATATTCCCGGAAGGATCTTAAAAGGATTGATGGCAATCAGGATAGTGACCGTCCTACCTTCCAACTGTGAATACGGTATTGTAACCGACAGTTCGGGATTAAAGACCGGACTGTGATCTTCGACTTTATTTCTCCACACCGTCGTATCTGCCTTGGCCAGACTTATCGTGGCCTTTATTCCGGCATTCATAAGAACAGAGTCAATACCTTGGACCGTAAATGGAGATTTCCTCTCGATCTGGACATTTTTAGTGGCTATCCAAGCTTCATTCTCATCTTTAGCCCCCGAAGCATCGAAAGACATTGAATCGACAGGCTCTTTCATCTGCATTTGAGCCAATTCAATAGCCTGATCTTTTTGACTGTCACTTAGAGATGTTCCGGGTTCGATACCAAGAAGTTCGTGGGCGGAGAAAACATAAGTATAGATTTTGGAGGTACGCGTAGTCTTAATTGAATCTCCATATTCATGCCGGAGTGAGAATGTCGGAACTGACATGATCTTCTCAGCATCATTTTTATTTATTGAATCAACAATACTATTGCTGGCTGAATTACGGATTTCAGCATAGTCTTCCACGCATTCAGTTATCCGTTCATACAGAGATCTCTCATATTCCGTGAGCGCGTACTCATAGCGGCCATACAGCCAATAGACCTGCATTCCGAGGAACGCGAGTATGGCAATTATAGTAATTATATACAGTGACTTGATACGTTTTTCCATGATGCAAATTTACGAAAGCCACGGCAGTTGATCACCATACATATCAAGCTATTTGACTGACAGTAATAATTTAGTAATAATTCCATAATGTTTGAGTAATGATTATTTTCGGCATAAAGGGATTCGTATGGATAACTTTGCATCGTGAAATCAATCAACACTTCGACACCATATAACCAATATACCGAATGAAACGAAATCTTTTAATTCTCACTATTACAGTCATGCTGTCAACCACTGTTTCAGGCAAGATTATCAAGCGTCAGCTCAGTATTTTTCAAAATTCAGTTCCGGAAACCGAAACGCTCGCCCGTGGAACTATGGAGTTCGTCTATGACTACCGTTGTTGCATCGATACCACTAATATAATTGAAGATAACATATCGAGTGACAATATGCTACTTCAGATAGGACCGGATGGTCTTTCGAAGTTTTCAAGTTACAAGAATCTCACGGTCGATTCCCTCCTCATGCGTTCAAGTCAGGAGCAGATTGCCAACGCCGCTCTGGAGGGAAAACTCAGCAATGGTGAATTCATGACGATCTATAAGAACTATCCGGCAGGGCGACTGACGCATACGGAGAAAATCTGTCAGGACTGGTTCAGCTACGATGAGGATATGCCCTGCTTTGATTGGGAGCTTATGGATTCCGTCATAAATGTGCTCGGCTATGAATGTCAGAGTGCCAAATGCATGTTCCGTGGAAGAGAATGGACGGTATTCTATACGGAGGATATTCCCCTCGCCGACGGCCCTTGGAAACTACATGGTTTGCCGGGACTTATAATGAGGGCATCTGATGAAAAAGGGCATTATACCTTCGAATGTATAGGTATAAAATCGAAAGCCGATCGACCGATCACAATCTACAAAGTCCCTTTCAACAAAGTGAAACGCAGCGATTACTACGATACCAAGCATCGCTACGAGGTGAATCCATACGCCTATTTTGAAGCAACAACAGGTGGACACATAACGGTAAGTGATGAGACCGGGAATATCCAGCTCGATGCTTACGACCCGATAGAGCTGCCGTTTGACTACATCGAACTCGATTGGAAGAAATGAACAGATACAGCTTTTTCATACTATGCCTCATGCTCGGTCTGCTGTCAGTAATGGCGGCAGATCCGGGCAGACTGCATGGCACTGTCAGAGATGCCGTCACGGGCGAACCGGTCGTCGGTGCGATCGTGAAGGCCAAGGGTTCATTCACATCGACTGACAGCGATGGACATTTCAATCTTTCACTGAAAGCCGATGCGGATTCGGTCTCGTTCCGTTGCATAGGTTACGAGACTCTCACGTTAGCAGCATCGGCCGATCTTGGGGAGATAAGGCTTAACCCGAAAGCTACACAGCTGAATGATGTGATAGTCCAAGCTCCGGACATCTATGCCAGGGGGGACACTCTGGTGTTCAACGTCTCGCGCTATGCCAATGCTAAGGATGATGCGATTATCGATGTCATCAAGCGGCTTCCCGGCATTAAGGTCGAGGAGGACGGTACGATAAAGTATCAGGGCAAACCGATCAATAAGTTTTATCTTGACGGCAATGACTTTATCGGAGGTCAGTATGGATTGGCCACCAATAATATCTCGCACAAGGATGTGAAATCCGTCGAGGTTATGGAACACCATCAGCCGGTCAAGGCCCTCGAAGGTATCGAGTTCCCGGAAGAGGCCGGAATCAACCTGAAACTTAAAGATGATGCCCGTAGCCGTTGGGTCGGTGTGGCTAAAGCCGCCGCAGGAGTGCAGCCTGTTCTTTATGATGGTTCTGTGTTCACGCTGCGTATGGCATCCAAAATACAGAACATGTTCACACTGAAAGCCGACAATACCGGATGGAATCCTGCGAATGAGATACGCGATAATGATTTCGACATGATGTTTTCATCGGACGACAAATCCTCTCTTTGGCCCGAATATGTCTCAGCGGACATCATTGACACGCCTCTATCAGAAAAACGGACACGCGACAATCTATCGTGGCTCGGCAACGCAATCACCGCATGGAAATCGGGTGATACGTCAATGAGGCTCAAAATAGATTTTACAGGTGATAGGCTGGAGTACAATTCAGGGATTGTCACTGACTATTTCAGTGAGCAGATACCGACTTTCCTTCAGTATAATTCTCAAAGTATGAAAAGCCGCGACATGTCCGCTCAATTTTATAGCGAGACAAACAAACCCGGTTATTATCTGAAAGATAAACTGACACTTTCAACGGGCCATAATAAGTCAAACTCAGCTATCACTGGTTCATACGATCTCGCGCAGCGCGTGAACAGAGACTACTTTTCAGCCGTGAACGATCTGAAACTGGTCAAACGTAATGAAAAAAGATTATTTACACTCTCGTCCCGAAATTCTTTCCGGCATCATCCCGATAAACTAATCGTGTCAGGGAATGAAGAGGCGACGCAGACCATCGGAACTGCGGATTTCAGAAGCCGGACAGAAACTCGCTTAGGAAAACTGACACGTTTCTGGAAATACTACCTCACAACCGGTATCGACATCAACTATCACCGCATGAACAGTATGCTCAAAGGTCTTGGGGAATTTGACAACGATGGTGTGCATGAGGCACTCCTGTCAAATCTCTACGCCTCGCCTCAGGCCGATTATGACAGAAACGGTTGGAAATTATCGCTCGTAGTGCCATTGAAATGGTATCATTATTCCATAACCGGGCATCATGACTATATAAATATTGCGTCGAAGCTCAATGCGAGAAAGCAACTTACCGCAAAATCAGAGCTATCGTGGACGATGGGCTATCTTCTCGGCTCTCCGCAGGCCTATCTCGATATCTGCATCCCGATCCTATCCGATTACCGGAATCTTTTAATCGCCTGTAACCCTGACAGATATTCACATAATGTAACATCGGCTCTTTCTTACCGCTATCGCAACCCAATGAAATCACTGTTTGTCAACTTATCGGCAGCATATAGCTACCATCGCAGTCATATAATGTCGGATCAACTGTTTATCGAAGATTTCATCATATCGACTTATACTGACAAGCTTTCACATAACGACACATGGCATCTGAAAGGTGGTTTCAGTAAAGGTCTTGGTCACAGCAAAATGGTGATCGGAGTCGAGACTGACGGATCGCTCACATCCGCCTCTTCCATGCGCGATAACGTAGTCATTCCCTACAAGCAGGTGAGAATCGGGATAAAACCTTATTTCAAAGGAAGTATTCTCAGCTGGCTCTCAGCCAACTATGATGCGGAATGTGGCTTCTCAAAGCTCAATATCGCCGAAGTCACAAACAGATACCGAACCCTTCACCAGAATCTTTTCGCAACGATAATCCCGAATGATATCGTACAATTCACCATCGGTGGAGAGCACTATCTCACGAAATTTCCGGAGGGTAATTTCTCAAATCTCATCCTGCTTGATGCTTCTGCTGTCTGGAAGATAAATAGTAAGATCAGATTTGCAGCCACAGCCAATAACCTCCTTGATAAAAGATGTTATGAATATGTGAACTATGGAACGCTTTCACGCTCGGAACACAGGTTCAATATCAGACCGCGTTCAATTCTCGCCTCACTACAATACCGCTTCTGAAAGTTTTTGATTAATCTATAAAAAAAATTCTTTTATAACCAACGTCATGTATAGTGGAAATAAAGAATCACACTTAATCAGTACGCAGTCACAATTATCAGTAAATCAGATAGTGGAAAGCTATATGAACTAAATAAAAAATACCGGGGACAGAGATACTCACGTAGGTCTGTCCCCGGCTTACTTTAAATCAATCTTTTACCTTAATTGTTAATCTTGCTGTATGAGATAAATCTTACTTATTTCTATACTGTCCGCTAAAAATTTTTGAGACAAAATAAAAATTTTAGCGGACAGTAATAACAAAAAATAAGCCCAACTTCTACCTTTCATGAAGTTGGACTCACTAACTTATGGTTTAGCGGACAGTAATAAAAACTTAACGGTCACGGAACAGCATTGATCACACATTCATAACATAAGGCTTCTATAAATCCAAGCCCGGATAATTGTCGTTTTATTGACAGTTATCCGGGCTAATTTATAGCATATTAATACCTGATTACCAACACCTGCAAAAGTGATTAACAAGAGTATCTTTTCAGTACTCTTGCCACCCTTATCCACGACCCTACGCAGAGATGCTTCATTCCCTTTTGCTCTCCCCGCGTGTAATCACCTCATAAATGCGGCGCGCTATCAGCTCCGCACCCCGGTCGGTAGGATGGATGTTATCAGAATAGCAGATTGACTCCTCGCCGTCATAAACGTCGTGGAGATCAATAGTAGGCAGCCGGTTATTTCTGGCGGCTTCACGTACAATCGGAGTAATTTCTTCGAGAATAACACGTTCGTTAATGCCCCAGATTTTCTCCGGATCATCAACACGGGCTTTCGCCGGCAAACATAAATATATCTTAGGCAACGATGGGAGATATTTGAACATATCGATGAGTTCCTGATAGTCAGTGGCAAATTCCTCTCCATATTGCCAATTAAATCCCTTGCTGTCATTACCTCCGAGCTTGAGTATCACTATATCCGGATTAAAATCAACGGCAGCACGACACTCGCCGAAAAGTCCATACCAATATGGCCGACCCGAATCCGTACCTTTACGAAGAGCGGTAGCTCCGCTCACCCCGAAATTCCGCACCTCATAATCATCCCCCAACAGACGCTGCAATACTGCCGGATATGCCTTGGTAGCCATATCGGATGTTCCGAGACCAGCAGTTATACTGTTTCCGAGACATGCCACCTTTACAGGATGTCGCTCGTCGGTTTGCCCTGCGACTGTGGATTTGACGAACGGTATCACCGCTGCGGGATTGACCAGACCATGAGGATGATGACCTGCTCCGGGGCGCACTATGGACTTGACGGGGGCGTTGTAGCGACGATATACCTCGACAATATGACGGCCGTTATTTTCATACGGCACAATGGTGTCTGTGTCTCCGCTGAGCAGCAGCACAGGAATCCGGTTTATTGCAGGGATATGGAGATTATTAAGCGCGTTTTCAAGAAACTCTCCCCTCATGGGAGGATTCTCATGAATGTGCCATTTATCAATGACATCCGACCACCATTCTTTGTTGCGCTGAAGTTCGAATATGTCCACCAACGGATTGTCAAGAATCAGACATGCCACGGTTTCCGGATAGAGTTGTGCCCGACGCAGCGAATAGTAGCCGCCACGGCTTAGTCCATACATCACGGCTTTGGGCATCAGATCATACCGGCGAGTTACCGCCTCGTAGAATTTCTGACCCGATTCAATAGACTCAGGACGTCCCCACTCATAGGTGTTATCATAATATGCAATATGAAATCCATTCTTGAGCAACTCCTCGTCAATGCTGGGGAACGCACCGAAGAAAGCCGGACGCCATACCCATGGATTTCCTTCAAGCGGGGTATCAGGAATAATGACGATGCCTTCACGTCCTTCGATTGTAAACGAGTGCATCTCACATCCGTTCCATTCTCCCTTTTTGATTTTAAGTTCGGACGTCGCACCAAGAAGTGTCATGACAATCAACGAAAAAATTGTCAGAACCAATAACCGCAATTTCATAAATGAGCCATTAAAATGTTACGTATAAATCCTGAGCTCCTCACATCAGTCTGATCCCATCCATAAACAATGGAGGAATCCATAGCAAGACCGATGAGCGACCCTCATTTTTCAATATTATAATTTTTACATGCAAATATACGATATTATTTCAATTTTCCATATATTTTAATAAAATCTTGATAAGTATTATAATTTTCTTTAAATTTGTAAACTTACTTCATCATCAATTATCTCCATACCTTAATAAACCGGAACTCTCTTCCAATGGTAGATTCCACTAATCATTTATAAATCATTTATAAACCATTTTCCATTATGAATACATTGAGACGTCTGGCACTCCTCTCGCTCTCAGCCACGATGCTTGCAACCATTCATGCAAATCCCCTAAAACTTTGGTATGACTCACCAGCGACAGAATGGGTGGAGGCCTTACCGCTCGGTAATTCACATATCGGTATGATGTTCTATGGCATCCCTGCATACGAAGAGTTGCAACTCAACGAAGAGACTCTTTGGGGTGGATCACCTCATACCAACCATTCAACTGAGGCTCTCAAGCACCTTTCAGAAGTACGTGACCTCATATTCTCAGGACAGAATGATAAGGCACAAACCATCATGGAAACTACGTTTGTAACAGGCGCACATGGCATGCCCTACCAGACCATCGGTTCGCTACGATTGCGTTTTCCCGGGCATGAAAACGTCAGTGAGTATCGTCGTGAACTTGATCTCGACAGTGCATTGACTACAGTCTCCTACACCATTGGTGATATTACTTTCCAACGCGAGGCATTCACATCATTTGCCACTAACGCTGCACTCGTGCATCTTACAGCCTCGAAGCCCGGATCGATTACGTTTTCTGCCTCCTTCACCTCGCCAATGCAGAAATATGATGTAAGGCGCGATGGACAGACTCTCGTCATCACCACCTATGGTTCTACCCACGAAGGTATTCCCGGTTCAATAGTGGATGAGACGAGATTGGAGATTGTCTCAGAAGGAGGAAAACTTACAGCCGCAGGTGACTCACTCACTCTGACAGGTGCAGACACAGCTACGCTCTACATCGCATCAGCCACAAATTTCGTAAATTACCACGATACATCCGCATCGGCAACCCGTCGCGTCAAAGCATTACTTTCGGCAGCAAAAAAGCAACCCTACGATGCAGCACGCCGTTCCCACATTGACCGTTTCCGCTCTCAATTTGCCCGCACCTCGCTTTCACTCGGTGCTTCGGCTGACTCTATCCGTGCTTTACCGACCGACAAGCGTATCACTAATTTTGCCGATAATCACGATCCGGAACTTACCGCTCTCCTCTTTCAGTTCGGACGCTATCTATTGATATCGTCATCGCAACCCGGGGGACAGGCCGCCAATCTACAGGGTATATGGAACAATCTTCCGAATGCACCTTGGGATGGGAAATATACCCTCAACATCAACGCCGAAATGAATTACTGGCCTGCCGAAGTGACAAATCTATCCGAGTGTCACGAACCACTGTTCAGCCTCGTATCCGACCTTTCGGAAAATGCCCGTATCACAGCTCGTGAGATGTATGGCTGTCAAGGATGGGTGGCCCACCACAATACCGATATATGGCGCTCTTCTGGCATCATGGATTCAGCCCATGACGGAGGATGGCCAAATGGTGGTGCTTGGCTCACCTCTCATCTTTGGGAACACTATCTTCACACCGGTGATCTTTCATTTCTTACCAAGGTTTACCCCGTACTCAAAGGCGCATCAGATTTCTTCCTGTCCTATCTCGTCGAGGAGCCCGAACACGGTTGGCTTGTCACAGCTCCATCCGTGTCACCGGAACACGGCCCCTCCAACCATCCGGGTGCATGGATCATCGCCGGCTGCACAATGGATAATCAGATAGTTCATCAGCTATTTAACAACACTCTTAGTGCCGCACGTCTGCTCGGTGAACGTGAAAGTTATATCGATTCACTCACCGCTGCCATTGATCGAATTCCTCCCATGCATGTGGGACGATATAATCAGCTTCAGGAATGGTTGGGTGACTATGACCTACCCAACGATACTCACCGACATATATCGCACGCTTTCGGCCTCTATCCGGCAGCACAGATTTCACCATACACATCTCCGGCTCTTTTCGAAGCGGTCCGCAACACCATGATTCATCGTGGTGACGAAGCTACGGGATGGTCGATCGGGTGGAAAATCAATCTTTGGGCTCGCCTTCAGGACGGCAATCACGCCTACACAATTATCAACAACATGCTTCGCGAACGTATCTACCCGAATCTCTTCGACGCGCATCCCCCCTTCCAGATCGACGGTAATTTCGGCTACACAGCCGGGGTGGCTGAGATGCTTATGCAGAGCCACGACCGCGCGCTACATCTCCTTCCTGCTCTTCCAGATGAATGGAGCGAGGGTGAGGTCAGAGGTCTTGTTAGCCGCGGTGGTTTCGAAGTAGCCATGACATGGGATGGCGGACAGCTCAACACCGCTACAATCACCTCACGCCTCGGCGGCAATCTGCGACTGCGTTCATACATACCCCTCAAAGGTGAAGGTCTCATACCGGCTCAGGGTGAGAATTCCAACCCTCTCTTTTTCGTTCCAAAAGTCAAGAAGGCCATTATCTCACCTGAAATAACAGTACGCCACCCAATTATTCGTAAGGTGTATGAATATGATCTCAATACACACCCCGGAACTATCTACACTGTCACACGCTAACTACCCTCATCCTCCAAGATACCATCGGATAATTCTATTGATCCATCAATCAGTTGCTGATTGATGGATCAATAGAAGATTTCAGTACTTTTGCCGGGACACCACCTGAAATTCAGCCGTAGTCATTTCAGATATTCCTTATAGAACGCGGCGATCTCATCAAAAGGAATTATGTCTATCTGATCGTATAGATCGCAATGGCTTGCACCCTTGATGGTAAGCAGCTGCTTATTATCGCCTTTGAGTTTGGCGAACGTATCTTTTCCGAAATAATATGAGTGAGCCTTGTCACCGTGCACGATAAGAACTGCATTATCCAACTCATCCGCATACTCGAAGAACTTAAAGTTGACAAAGGGCAAAGTCGAAGTGATGTTCCAGCCGTCGGTCGAATTTCCGGATCTCGGATGGAAACCGCGTGATGTCTTGTAATAAGCGTGGTAATCCTTCAAGAACTGAGGAGCATCAGCAGGTAGCGGATCAACTACTCCGCCGGCACGACTGTAACTACTGTTGCGGTAATCTTCAGTACGCTGTTGAGCCATAGCTTTACGGTTGGCATTACGTTTCTCCTTTGAATCATCGGCATCGAAATATCCGTTGGCACTCACGCGGGTCATATCATACATGGTGGATGCTACAGTAGCCTTTATGCGCGGATCATTAATCGCGGATTGTATGGCTATGCCACCCCAGCCGCAGATACCCAGTATGCCTATACGCTCGGCATCAACCTCCGGCTGCACTGACAGAAAATCAACCGCTGCTGAAAAGTCCTCGGTATTGATGTCGGGAGAAGCCACGCGACGGGGCATACCACCGCTTTCACCGGTAAATGAGGGATCGAACGCAATTGTGAGATAGCCACGCTCGGCAAGTTGCTGCGCATAGAGACCGCTCGACTGTTCCTTTACCGCCCCGAACGGACCGCTCACAGCTATGGCCGGAAGTTTTCCTGTCACACCTTTAGGAACATACATATCGGCGGCAAGTGTTATGCCATACCGGTTCACAAATGTGACTTTACGATGATCTACTTTATCACTTTTCGGGAACACCTTGTCCCATTCCTGTGTCAGCGTCAGATGCTCTACCGGCGCAAGTGACAGATTCATGTTCGGATTATTCATAATTTGAGAATTTGACATCAATGATACCGCAAGCAGTATCACCGAACTAATCATTACTTTTTTCATTATTGTGGTTTAGAACTACAACTGATTAACTGACTGCAAAATTAGCTTTATTCAATGTAAAATACAGACCTTAATTATGGTTATATAAACCTTAATTGCTGATATGAATAAGGATCGCTAACCGAATAGAATTCAAAAACCGCTGGTTTAACTGATAAGTGTAAAATCAGCAATTTATTTGGATCACCCAATTGGCACCCTGATGACTCATATAGACACAGCCCAACCATATTTCATCTATATCTAAACCATTTGAACTAAACTTCCTCCTATTTTCTAAATATTCTTGCAAACAAAATCACCGGTTGAATACGTTTTTAAGATTAAGATGGTTTTAATAACCGATTTTCAATAACGACAATTCAGCTAATCAATGGCAGCCATAGGCTTCTCATATAGAAAATATATTGCGGTCATCGCATTGCAGATCGTACTCGTGATGACGGTACTTGATGTCACGCTCGTCAACGTCGCATTACCCGTCCTCGCGGATAAATTCAACATCAGCAGCTCACTATCCGTATGGATAATAACCATATATCAGCTGGTTATTACTATGCTGCTTCTGCCTGTCAGCTCTATTGGAGATCTGCACAGCTACAAACGGACATTCCTCATTGGAGTAATTATCTTCACTCTCTCATCGGGAATGTGTGCGCTGTCACAGAACTTTACTATGCTCGTCATCGCGCGAGGCATACAGGGCATCGGTGCAGCGTGCGTCATGGGCGTCAACGTGGCTTTAGTACGACTGATTTACCCACGTGAGATTCTCGGCCGTGGCATGGCTCTGAATGCAATGTGTATCGCTATCGCCACTGCTGCCGGTCCGACCATAGCCGGAGGGATATTATCGATCGCGTCGTGGCATTGGCTGTTTATCATTAATGTCCCTCTCGGCATAATAGCATTCTGTATCGGCTTCCGGCTTCTGCCAGATAATCCTGAGAGCGGACATAAAGCACGGTTTGACTGGATAAGTGCTATCGAGAATATGATTGTGTTCGGGCTTATTTTCTATGCCTTAGGAAATTTTGCACGAAAAGGTGATCTCGTCATAAGCGGTATATTCCTTATGATCGGTATTATTATCGGTGTGTTCTATCTGCGCCGCCAGTTCAACTATGACCAACCCTTGCTACCGGTCGATCTGTTCAAGAATTCAATGTACAGCATGAGTATAGCCACATCCGTCTGCTCGTTCATTGCACAGACAGTTACAATGATCGCCTTACCGTTCCTCTATCTCAACACCTATCATTTCTCCGAGATAACAACCGGTCTGCTCATGACCCCGTGGCCAATCGCGACAATGATAGCCTCACCTATCGCAGCACGCTACGTTGAAAGACACAATCCGGGAGCCACGGCCGCCGTCGGCATGGGAGTTTTCATTGTCGGAGTCTCGCTTCTGCTGATTTCAGGCACTACATTATCCGAATTGGACATCGTATGGCGAATGGCAATCTGCGGTTTAGGGTTCGGCATGTTCCAGACACCAAACAATATTGTAATGGTAATGGCTACACCTGTTAACCGATCCGGAGGAGCCGGAGGGATGCAGAGCACGGCACGACTTGTCGGACAGACCCTTGGCGCAACTACCGTAAGCTCGGTCTTTGCACTCACCGCCAACAATATCAGTGCCGTCCATGTCTGTCTGACAATCAGTGTTGCATTTGCCCTTTGTGCCGGTATTTTCAGTTACACACGTACCTTAGGGCACAAAAAGGAACTTCATATCTAATTCTACAAGGACGTATCAGCCACTTGCTGCTAAAGATGGCTTATGAGCGTCTCGACATCTGCCTCCGTCGTCGCCCAGTCGGTCACGAAACGTACAGGAGTCTCATGCTCTCCACGCGGTCCCCAAAGTTCGAATGACGCATGTTCTTTAAGGCTATCTATCTTGTCGTTGGGCAATACGAAGAACTGCTGATTGGTCGGAGAATCAATATAAAGTTTATAACCCTTAGCCACAAAACCTGCTTTAAGTTTCATGGCCATGCTGACCGCATGATACCCGATCCTTTCATACAATCCATCATCAAACAGAGCCTGAAACTGCACTCCGAGCAGACGGCCTTTAGCGAGAGTAGCACCGTGGAGCTTTATCAGCGATACGAATCGTGGCAGCAGTTCCGGCCTACGGGTCACGACAGCTTCTCCGAAAAGCGCACCGCATTTGGTGCCACCGATATAAAAGACATCACACAGAGCAACGATCTCCTTCAATGTAAGCTCTCCCCCAGCCGCTGCAAGACCGTAGGCAAGTCGTGCACCGTCAATATACAAAGGTATGCCGTATTCATCGCATACATTCTTTATCGAAGTCAGTTCAGATCTGTCATAGATAGTTCCAAGTTCGGTGGGATAAGAAATATAGACCATCGCAGGACGTACCATATAATGATTAGTCTCATCATTGTAAAAATCCTGTATATATTTCCTTATTTCCTGTGCGTGAAGCTTTCCGGCGTGTGATGGAAGTGTCAGGATCTTGTGACCGTTTGACTCTATCGCACCGGCCTCATGAACATTTATATGTGCGGTTTCGGCAGCGATCACGCCGTCGTTATGATCAAGCAGACGGTCTATGACCACAGCATTGGCCTGCGTTCCTCCTTCGAGCAGAAACACTTCACCACCATTATCGATTCCGCAGGCTTCGAGTATCAGTCGGCGTGCCTCGGCCGTAAACTGATCAAATCCGTAACCTACCGTATGCAGGTCATTTGTTTCCACCAGACGCTTCATCACCTCAGGATGTGCGCCCACCATATAGTCACTGTTAAAATATATCATATCCGTCGGCTTTTTGCTCTTACAAGTTCTATTGATTCCTTTCCGGTCATACTTTCTATGTCAAGACGCATCACCATCACGTGATCCAAAGATTTGGCGATCTCCTCGCCGCTGTAGATACCGGGCGAATACTTCTCGCCAAGCATTATGAGACCTCTATGGATCTCCTCGTCACCGTCAAGCAGCACGATCCTTCCTGTGACGATCACACTGCGGTAATAAGTAGTAAACTCTTCCGGCACAACCATATCTTGATCAATGACGGCAAACGAACAGCGTCTGTCGTGACGTATGCAATCAATCTTATGTCCGTTGACCGCGCTGTGAAGATAGATGCTGTCATGACCGTCATATACGAAACTCATGGGGACTCCGTAGGGAGCACCGTCCGTATCCACCAACGACAGGATTCCATTAGTAGCCTTGGCCAATATATTGTCACAATCAGCCTTAGCAAGCATCTGCTTGAATCTTCGCATCTTTCTTTCCATACTCCTGTTAAATTGTCCTTATTATTTACATGCAAATCAATTTCTATGCAAAAGTAACGAAAATCGGGAGATTTTTTGCTACTTTTGTCGGTTTAATACCAATCCACCTATAAAAATTGATCAGGAGGTCTGCGCCTCCGATAATTATAAGCGATAGATCAGACATTATGCTAAGTACAGGCAAACTTGGATTCTGGGGATTGACAGCACTCGTGTTCGGTCTCATGGTCGGTGTGGGAATCTATAATCTCCCTCAGAACATGGCATCAGTCGCCTCACCCGGAGCAGTGGCAATCGCATGGTTAGTGACAGCCGCAGGAATCCTACCCCTCGTAATATCCTTCAAGTGGCTCAGCGACCACTATCCGCAATACAATGCCGGCATATATCAGTATGCACAGGCCGGATTCGGCAACTATGTCGGATTCAATATAGCGTGGGGCTACTGGCTCTGCACGGCATTCTCAAACGTGGCCTACGGCGTTATGCTCAACGACTCTTTCGGAGCGTTCTTTCCGGAACTGCTTCATCACGGCTGGGAAACCGTGGTGTTCGGCTCTGTACTTATATGGCTTATGTTTGCCATCGTTGCGCGTGGAATCACCACAGCCAAGATCGTCAACACACTGCTGGCAGGTGTCAAGGTCATAATGCTGATTTTCATAATCACCATTCTCATACTGTTTTTCAAGGCAGGATTATTTGAAGCCGACCTTTGGGGCGATATCGCCGGACTCGGAACGACAGCCGAACAGGTGAAATCAACAATGATGGTCACGCTGTTCTGCTTTTTCGGAGTGGAGGGTGCAGTCATGATGTCGGCACGGGCAAAACGGAGCTCGGATGTCGGGAAAGCCGGATTTGCCGGATTTCTCATCTCCCTTGCATTGTATATGGCAGTATCACTCCTCTGCTACGGCCTCCTCAGCAGAGCTAACCTTGCGGAATTACACGATCCGTCGATTGCCTACATCTTGCGTGAAACCTGTGGCGAATGGGCTTACTGGTTTGTCATCTGCGCCGTGATCATATCGCTGCTCGGAGGATGGGTGGCGTGGACACTTGTAGTTGCACAAGTTCCTTACGAAGCTGCCATTGTAGGCATACTTCCTCCAGCATTCAAAAAAGTTAACCGACACGGAATGCCGACATTCGGCTTGTTCGCCTCAAGCATCGTGATGGAAATCTTTCTCATGATGGTTGTCATGGCAGACGATGTATATCTCGCCGCCCTCAACATCACAGGTCTGATGATCATCCCATGCTATTTCTTCACTGGTCTCTTCCTGCTCAAAAAAGCCGACAAATGGGGCATAAGGACAGTTGCTATAATCACCACTGCATTCTGCCTGTGGATGGCCTACGCCGGCGGTCTCGCCGAGATGGTGATGACATCCGTCTTTTACCTTGCCGGAACAGGATTCTACATCAAAGCGCGTGAAGATAACCATAAAAAGGAAACCCCACTCTTCACTACTACTGAAAAGTGGAGTTTCTATGGTTTGTGTGTGGCTTCACTGATCACCCTCATAATGCTGGCGATTCAGTACATACCATCCTGATTTTTATTGTATCTTATCGTCCGAGCAACAGATGGCGTTCTTCCCTTACCGTTATTGGTGAGGAATGTCCTGAAAGCAGGACGGTGTCATCTGGCAAAGTCAGAATCTTATTGACGATCGAATCCTCCAACTCCCTGCGGTTACCGCCGGGGAAGTTGGTAAGACCGGGGCCATGCTCATAAAGAGTGTCGCCGACAAAGGCGGCATTGTCATCCGGCGAATAGTAGGTCACCGAACCCGGTGTGTGACCCGGCGTATGGATGACTTTAAGATAGAATGCCGAATGAGCCTTCAGCCTGATGATCTCACCGTCATATAGCTCCTCGTAGTGAGCAACAGTAACCGGCCGACCGGAATTTCCGCTGAGATTCAGATATGGATCGGTGAGATACTTTGCATCCGACGGATAGACGTAGATCGGAGCGACAAGCTTCTCACGCAAGAGTTCCGCTGCTCCAAGATGGTCAAAATGACCGTGGGTCAGAAGGATCTTCTCTATAGTCCAGCCATTGCGGATGACCGTATCATAGATGAGACCTGCTTGTGCTCCGGGGTCAATGATAAACCCAGACTTTGTTGCATCGTCGATGTAAAAGTAACAGTTTTCGGCAAAAACGCCTTGGACAGTCAATTCTCTGATCATTTTTCAGACCCTCCTTTCTAAATCCATTTTATCAGAGCAGCTGGCATCCGTCAGGGCCACATGTGTGCGGACGCTCCGCGGGCTTCTCTTCTACCTTATTATCTTCTTCCTGCTTCTTCAATTCGCGCTGAAGGGCTGACTTGAACGCATCGATGCTCATAGCTCCGGGAACTGCGAATGTCCCGTTGAAAACGATATAAGGAACTCCACGTACTCCGCGCATACCGGCTTCGCGTTCATCGAAACGGACTTCGTCGTCATAGCGGTCCGATTCAAGCATATCCTTGACTTCTTTCTCATCCATACCGACACTCACTGCCTTTTCAAGCAACACTTTATGGTCGGCGAGCACGAGATTCTCGGTGAAATAGGCGGCAAAGAGTGCTTCGTTCAGACGGCCTACCGTAGCACTATCATACTTATCTTCGGCAAGTTTCATAAGCCTGTGGGCATCACGCGTATTGGAGTATTGCGTGGTCGCATAGCGAAAATCTATTCCAAGTTCCTTACCGAGATCCGAAATCTGCTGAATCTGTTGCTTGGCACCTTCGAGTGACAGACGGTATTTCATTGCGAAACGTTCAGGTGTGGTCGTCGTCACCTCCTTCGGAGCAGTAGGATCAAGCTCGAAAGCGCGGAAATCAACCTTAACATCGTCTTTTAGACCGAGTTCTTCAATGGCACGTTGCAGACGTGTTTCACCGATATAACAGTATGGACATGCGAAATCACTCCAAAGGATTATGCTAATTTCATTTTTTTTCATATCTTTGTATTATAATTAAAATTGAACAATAATGAAATGTATTCTCTTAGTACGAGTTTCATCTGACAAACAATCATTTGATGAACAAGAAAAAGAACTGTATCAAATGGCTATTGCTGACGGTTTCACCGATAATAACATCATAAGTATTGCAATGGTTGAATCGGCAACTATGAAAAGCGAGGAGGAACGCAAGGGATTGGTTCAGATGAAAGAGATAATTGAATCTGATAGAATCAGTTGTGTTTACGCTTGGGAGGTATCACGTATATCACGCCGTAAGGATGTGTTATATTCAATCCTTCGATTCCTAGAACTGCGTAAAATCAATCTCAAAATCAAATCCCCTTCAATAACTTATCTGAATCCAGACGGAACAGTTAACGATGGCGCAGAGGTGTCGTTTGCTCTGTTTGCGACAATGGCTGAAAGTGAAATGAGAAACAAGAAGGCGCGTTTCAAACGCTCTGCAAAGAAGAACGCTAGAGAAGGTAAATACAGCGGTGGAAACGTCCTTTACGGATATGATGTTGATGATAACGGATATTATATTATTAATGAGGGCGAGGCTTCAATAATAAGGTTGATATTTGATTTATATATCTCCAATAATTACGGTACAAAGATTCTCCGTAATGAAATGGTTGAACGTGGTTATAATATCACTATTGAAAAGATATATGAGATTTTGGCAAACGAAGCCTATGTTGGCAAGCATTACATTACTCGTAAGAGAAATAACGGATTCGGTGATGTTGGTGGATATGAACGTATATATCCGCGTATAATAAGTGAGGAAACGTATCGCACAGCAAAAGTAAAGAGAGAATCAAAGCACGTTGTTAAGACTGAATCTTGTATGTTGGCAAAGGGCTTGATTAAATGTCCTTGTTGCGGTTGGTCTTACGTTGGTATAAGAGGAAAAGCAGCACGAATGTACAAATGTGGACAATACAACCTAGCGGACAAACACGGAAGGAATTGTGAGAACAAACTAACCGTTCAAATGGAGGTTACTGATTCAATTCTTTGGTATGCTTCATCTTTCCTATATTCTTTATTCCTTATTGATGTAAGAAACAGTGACACAGCAAAGATTGAAGGACAGATGAATGTGTTGAATCAGAAAATAAATACCGCCAAATCCTTCATTGAAGGTGCATCCGTAAAAATGGAAAGGATTGGTGATTTATGGATGGATGGCATTTATACAGATGAAAAAAAAGATAGGACAATCAAAAAAATTAAATCGGAATGTGCCGATAAGAAAAAAGAAATTGAACGGTGGGAAAATGAAATTGACAATATGCGGAGAATCATTCAAAAGATTCAAAGTTTGGATGAATACACCCTATTCTCAGATTCCACTCTAAGCATTTCTAAGATTGACGATAGGAAGAAAATGTTGGAAATTGTGAATCAATTTGTGGATTCTGTTGAGGTTGGTGAAACTGAATATAAGGGAAAATCCGCTAAAACATTCCAATTGAATTTTAAGGACGGCACAACCCAAAAATTCCTTACAATCGGAAGAACTAAAAACACTAGATTCTTTGAATATATGAGTGATGAATGGTTTGAGATAACAGATAAGGTACTTATTTTACAACCCTTCTAAAAGATAATATAACATAGCAGATAACCCCATATTCTTAATTGAATATGGGGGTTATTTAACGTAATAATGATTTAAAAATAAAAAACCAATTTTAAAATTTAAAAATTAAAAACCACAATTAAAAAACAGTTACTAAACAAAGACAACAAACTAGTCCTTTACATCAACCAATCATTTATTGTAACCTTTCCAGTCTTAATGATGTAATCAACGTCAAGATTAACCAATTTAATCCCCTTGTATGAGATTTTATTGATTGTCTCCAAATTTTCCCTAATCACAGCCTTTTGGGTATCGTTGAGGTCTGATATTTGCTTTTCGCAAACTTCCTTATTTCCAAACTCATCAAAGGCAGTTGATTCAGTTTTTAGCGAAATTTCACATACAATGTCGCACGCTTCCTCATCAAAATCACCGAAGAAAGGAACTGTTTGATTGATGTGTTTTTTTAAGGCAACGCTTGAAAAGTCTAATAAATTCAACCCTTCATTTTCGCTTTCAACTGCCTCCTTGTTCACCTCTGAAATTTCACACTTGGTGAACGCATTTTCGACTTCAAAATCAACTAAATTGTTTGTGCTATCAAAGTCGGTGATAGCATTAATTTTTAAATTATTCATTAAAAAATGGTCATTGGGGTTTTTAAAATCTTGGCAACGCGTCAAGGTTACTGTCCCAATGACGATGCAAAGTTATGAAGAAAATTTGAGATTTCCAAATATTTAATTTATTTTAACAAATATTATCACATACATTTATTATATTTACGCCCCCACATACACATATAGGTATATATATTATATATACGCGAGTGGGGCGAAAAAATAAGAGGCTGCGCCATTTTTCAGCACAACCTCTGACTTAATTAAGGGTTGAATTATTACTTCCTTAATTCTTCAAGTTCCTTATTCAGTTTTTCAATTGCTTTTTCCTTGGCTTGGATTTCAGCCCTTTTTGCACCATCAAGAAGTTTCGTTGCGCGGTTGATAACCTCTTTCAGTTCTGTTGCGCTGCAATATTTGAGATTGTTAAATATTGCTTCGACTTCTTCCTTTCTTTCTTTTTTGGGTCTTGCCATAACTATAAATTTGGAGTTAATATTATGTAGGCGCAAAAATACAGATACTCGTTGTATTTTCCAAATGAAATTATCCCCTTAATTCATCCCTCAATTCCATTAGGATTTTACCGCAATTATTCTCTCCGACATATTCACCGTTTTTGAGAGTGCATCCCCAAAATGTATCACCCCAATAAGCAAATTCTATCAACTGTTTGTTTTCGGTTGATAGAAGGTAATCCTTACAATGTTGGGATTGCTCATATTTCAGCCTCATACATTTTTTCAGTAAATTCACCTTTTGAGAATCCGTAATGCCCTTTATCAATTCCTTATTATCCTCACTGATTTTCTTTGCTTGATAGTTAGCACAAATACCCTTTGATTTTTTCATAATCTTGCTTTGCACTCCTGGATGTTGGAAAAACAGAAGGTAATGATACAAGTTATCAACTCCGTAATATTTCATGCCCTTATATTCGATAACCACTGGGTACATATTGGAAAGTAAAAAGTGCTCGTTATAACTGTTGAAAGCGATTGTGTTGTTCATATCATCGTCAATATTAAGTTCATTCATCTCTACGATGCAACGATATAGATAAAATTTTAAATTCCCAAGTATTTTAACATTCTTTTTCTTGAAAACTTGGAATTATTTCTTTTCGGCAATGCTTGCTATCCGGCTTTTGGGTAAAGTGCATTCTCATTTTGTATCCTTAAAAGTTCCTTATCAATCCAATCGTAGGATTCTTTATTCCGTATCAATCTATCCTTCTTATTGACAAGAATCACTTGGTATCTCCCAACCTCGGTGAAACACCCTTTATCCCTTTTTGCTTGCTCTCTCATCGCGTTTAATTCAATTCCGCGGAACTCCTCGCTAGAATCAGTTGAAGCGATTCTAAGGGCATTCCCTGACGTTTTAGGGGTATTCTCCGATGTCTTAGGGATGTTTGTTGATGTTTTGGAAGTGTCCTTTGATGTTTCAGAGGTATTATCAAGAGTTTTCATACGTCTGTCAATTTCCTCACGAATTTCATTCCATTTCATTCCGTTATCAATCCTTTCGCGTCGTAATAGAACCAATTCTGTAAAGGTCATTTCTGAAAGTTTCGTATTTGGCGTTTTAACATCCTCTGACGGCGTTCTTGTTGTTTGGCTATGCAATTCCTCATTTGAAGTGGCTACGTTGATTCTAGGGGTGTTTCCTGACGTTCTAGAGGTATTTTCATTGGTGCTATCCTCACTATCCGTTGGGATGCTATCAGATATTATTGTTTCAATTAGACTCCTAGATGATGTTTTTGATAAGGGTTCGTTCATATTGACATCATTCTGGTTTGGAGTTCCTACCGTTATTGCTGATGTTTCTACATTTGGTATTTTAAGCGCGTTTGAACGCGTTTCTACAACTTCAATTGGTGTTTCTGTTACCAAAGCGTTATAAACGATTTTAGAGGCATTTCCTGACGTTCTAGAGGCAATCTCTGATTTGGATTCAATCTTTAGTGTTGAAGTTTCCGTTTTTAATGAAGGAATATTGGGGGTTTCTTGAAAGTTTGAATTAAGGATTGAATTAATGTTATTGAGTTTTCTGTTTAGAATCTTCATGCCCTCTTTGATTTTATCATTATCCTCATGAAGGATTGAGGTATTGGGGATTTCATTTTTAATATTATTGAGTTTATTATTCAAAATCCTCATTCCTTCTTTGATTTTATCATTATCTTCTCGAAGGGTTGAGATTTCCTCTTTGATACCTTTAAGTTCATTAAGTAATAATTCAAAAAAAGATTTGTCAATTGAAGTTGAATTTCTATTTTCAACTGTTTCATTCATTACCTTTGTTTCTTCCGTTTCCATAATTTCTTTTTGTTGAGAATCGTGTAAAATAAGTTTATAAATTGTACCTTCACTTGTTGAATTAATTCTTGTTATCAATCCTTTTTCTTTAAGTTGGTTTGTTAATACTATGAGTTTGCTTGAATCAATAATTTTTCCAAGAAATTCGCTAATCTTCCTCTTGGAGAGTTTTATTGTATCAGTATTGAAGTTGTTAGAAATTGAATACATTAAACCAAATAAAGATTTTAATTCAACTTCCTTGGAATTGAAATAATGATTAAGTTCCGTAGGAACACAATTCAACATCAATTTCATTTCCTCTGTTATTCTTGCTTTTCTTCCTCTTGACTTTCTCATGATATTGTATTTTTTAATTTTCTTAGTTTTACTATCTATATA
>NZ_JAIDBW010000015.1:0-53624 GCF_029056165.1 Duncaniella sp.
GTTAAACTATACGCTTGAATTTTAACATTAAACTGTCATCGTTTTTAACAAATGCACCGGCATTACGGCTTGAGCCGATATACAGCTTTTCCGCGAATCGGGAAATCCTGAATCAAACGTTCGTCAGTGAAGCCATATTCTCTCACCGTACCTTTTTTATAATCCTCACGTGACATATATCCACGCTCATCCAACCAGTAATCAAGCCTTTCTGCTGATTCTTGATAAGCTACAAACTCAAAGTTCTCCGTGATAACCTCCGGAAAGATAGTTTTCAGCACTTGCCATTGTTTCATACTACAAAGTTACCGATATTTAGTCATATTTTAACAACCGCTTTTTTACATTGACCCGAAATTTCAGGCGCAGTGATGTCGGTATTTATGTAGTTAAGAAAAATGTCGCAAAACCATTGAGGTTTTGCGACATTTTTCGTGATCCGGATGCGACTCGAACGCATGACCGTCTGCTTAGAAGGCAGATGCTCTATCCAGCTGAGCTACCGGACCGACCTTGTAGGTGAGAAATCGGTGAGGGGAGAAGTTTTTGTGAGGCAGGACTATCATGTGTCTGCGACTGATGGCCTATCCTGCGTTACTATTTCAATCCCTCTTATTTCTGTGGTGCAAAGTTAAGTATTATAATTGATTTTTACAAGTCAAAATTTAAAATCCGTTCAACTGTGACATTCGATAGGCTGCAAGGACGATCCGGCGGTAGAATGGGACACACGGATAGTCTGTGACGTGAGGATGGAGGCCGATTGCAGAATCAGAGCACTAAACGGGTCATATAGGTTAAGATGTGGATGGAGAGTTTTTGTCTTTATGGCCTGCGTTTAGTGACGGATTTTTTCAGTTTTGCGTTCAGCGGATCTGTATCTTGACAGGATTGTTTTTTAGTTTTTCCCAGTCGTGGAGATGTTTGAACCATTCAGCTGCGGTGTGGGGTGAAGCAGAGTCGCGGAGCGCACCTGATGTGAAGCTGTAACGTATCTCGCCATTTTTGTCGGGGCGTAGCAGAGTGAGGTAGTTGACATCATCCTCCTTGACTTCCTTGAGATTCACTGCAGGAACCCATATTCCAAGTCCGACGGTGTCGGAGATGTCAGCCATGCCTTTGTCAGGGACGTTTGATCCCCAGCTGCCTGCGAGTCCTTGGGGTGTGAGGAAGCCTTCGTTGTCAATGGCGAGTTTCTGCACACCGGTGCAGAATATGGAGTTGGGTTTTGCGCCGGTAAGTTTTATCTCCACGTCGTAGTCGCGGTGACGGTCATAGACGGTGTAACGCTGACGCATTTCGACGGGTTGACCGTTGTAGATCCAGCCGCGGTCCGACACTTCTATTATAGAGCGCACCGGACCGGTGGTCACAACGCGCTGCGAACGTGTCGTCACGGAGTCGATGGTCACGGGTGAGCCGTTCTGGTAGCCTCGGAACGATCCGAGTGCTACGGATGTTCCTGCCCAGAGGACGTCGCGTCCGTAGCCTTCCTCAAGCTGCTGGCGTGTGGTGTAGAAGCCGGTTTCAGCGAGTTCGAGGCGGGGAGTGTTCTTGGCATAGAGGTCAACGCTCTGGCGGTTGTCCATATAGACACGGATAGCGTTGTAGAGACCTTCGAGGACAGCTCCGTGGCCGTAGATGCTGCTATACATCTGGCGGTTGTCGGTATCGCCGGGGAAGGCGATGGCCTGAATCTTGGGGTATTTCTTGTTTTTGTCGTTAAGGCGGATGTAGGCGTAAGTGCCCGGTTCGAACGATGATGCCGGGAGGGCGTCGGAGGTCTCGATGCGGTAAGTCTCGGTGGCGTTTGGCTTGAGATCGACGAGAAATACGAGTTCGTCGGCACGGCCGTCGTCGTTAAGATCGTCGAGCTGCCATGCTATTTCCGGATGACCTTGGATAGTCACGGAGTTGACTTCCTTGCCTTTCTGACTTAACGGTACAGTGACGGGAACGGCTTCGCGGGCCACGTCGATCGGGTTGCTTACGGTGACGGTAAGTGAGAGTAATAGTGAAAGCGCGAGCATGGTTGAGTTGGAGGTTTTGTTTATTATATTTAAGGTATGTGAATGCTGATAGGTGACGGACCGGAGGAAAGGATGTGGAGTTGTCGTTTTTTCTCCGTCGGTGTCAGAGATTGTGGTAAAAGATAAGGCCGCGGGAGCAGTGTCCTCGCGGCCTTCTGTGGGATTTTTCTTTTTGTGATTGGGCATATCGTTGCCGCAGGGCGGATATGCATTTTCTCTCTTACGTGTTTCGACGGGCCGCCGTAGAAACCGGGACAAATTTTTTTACTGTCCGAGGTAGGCTTTGAGCAGGTGGCTCTTCTGGCCTTTGAGACGGCGGATCGCTTTCTCCTTTATCTGACGGACGCGTTCGCGGGTGAGGTCAAACTTCGCACCGATCTCCTCAAGGGTCATTTCCTGACATCCGATGCCGAAAAACATTTTGAGGATTTCGCGTTCGCGGTCATGGAGCTGCTTGAGGGCGCGTTCCACTTCTCTCGAAAGTGATTCCTGAGTGAGCGTTGCGTCAGCCATAGGAGAGTCATCGTTGGTGAGGACATCGAGAAGGCTGTTGTCCTCGCCTTCGACGAAAGGAGCGTCAACGGAGATGTGACGGCCTGAAACCTTGAGCGTATCGGCGATCTTATCGACGGGAACGTCAAGCTTTTCGGCGAGCTCCTCCGGAGAGGGGCGGCGTTCGTTCTCCTGCTCGAACTTCGAGAGGGCTTTGCTGATCTTGTTGAGTGAGCCTACCTGATTGAGCGGCAGGCGCACGATGCGGCTCTGCTCGGCGAGGGCTTGGAGGATGGACTGGCGAATCCACCATACGGCGTAAGAGATAAACTTGAAACCACGGGTCTCGTCAAACTTCTGTGCTGCTTTAATCAAGCCGAGATTGCCTTCGTTGATGAGGTCCGGGAGGCTGAGTCCCTGATTCTGATACTGCTTTGCAACTGATACAACGAAGCGGAGGTTGGCACGGACGAGCTTGTCGAGAGCTCTTTGATCTCCCTGGTGAATGCGCTGTGCGAGCTCAACTTCCTCTTCGACGGAGATGAGTTCTTCTCGGCCTATTTCCTGAAGGAATTTGTCGAGCGACGCGCTTTCACGGTTGGTGATTGATTTGGTGATTTTTAATTGTCTCATGTTCTACTGATAGCAGATAATTCGTGCAAAGGTAGCAATTTTTTTGCGCATACCAAAATTAAAAATGGCAAAATAGACGCGTCTGTCCGCGTCTTAATGCGTTTTTAGTCGAAAAGTTGCTCCTAAACTGCGCGTGGAGTGGGAAAAATGAAAATTTATTCGTAACTTTGCAATCCGAATCATATAACAAAGAACCGGCGAATTGAGTTCGGTCCCAAAGGCTTCCGCCTGCGGGGACGTGCTCGGCAGGTTCGATTAAAGTCAATATCTAAATCCTGCATGGAGTCAAAAAAAGTACTTTTCATCTCTCAGGAAGTATCACCCTATCTCCCTGACACTTCAATGTCTGTCCTCGGTCGTGAGATCCCTCAGGGTATTCACGGCAGGGAATTCGAAGTGAGGACTTTCACGCCTAAATACGGCTGTATCAACGAGCGTCGCAACCAGCTTCACGAAGTGATCCGCCTGTCGGGCATGAATATCATTATTGATGATGCCGACCACCCCCTTATCATCAAAGTGGCCACGCTCCTGCCATCGAGAATGCAGGTCTATTTCATTGACAACGACGATTATTTCCAGCCTCTTCCTGAAAAGGGACTTGAAACCGATCTGCTTGCCGCCGACAATGATGAGCGAATCATGTTCTTCACCATGGGTGTGGCCGAGACTGTCAAGAAGCTCCGCTGGCAGCCAGCCGTGATCCATTGCAGCGGTTGGGTATCGGCACTCGCTCCGCTCTATCTGCGCCGCAAGTATGCCGACGATCCCACATTCCGTGACTCGAAGATCGTCTATGCCCTCCAGCCTGAGAAATTCGAGGGGACGCTCGATCCGCGTTTTGCCGAAAAGCTCCTCATGAATGACTTTACCGAGGAGGACATCGCGGCTCTCGGCAAAGATCCGGTGGATTTCGCAACGCTCAACCGTCTCGCAATCGACTATGCTGATGCCGTCATTCAGGTGACTCCTGATGTCGATCCGGCACTTGTGGAGTATGCCCGCAATTCCGGAAAGCCCTTCCTGCCCTACGAAAATGATGAGGGGCGCGTCGAAGCCTATACGGATTTTTATCGTTCGCTCATCGGTGAGGAAGAGGATTGACCACGCGTTCGTCTTCCACATCATGCAAACCATTCAGAAGAATTATTCCGTTCAGATTAAATGAAGAATCTATTCCTGCTCTCCGCCGGTCTTGTCGCCGCGATGGCCGTTGCCTCATGTGACGAGGTCACTTCAACTGCCGGAAGTAGCCTTGTTCAGGATCAGGTCGAAATCATCATCGACTCAACGTTTACTGTCTCAGGTAAGGCCGTCATCAATGACCTCGTGCAGTCGCGCACGGTCTTGCAGCTTCTCGGCCGTATCGATGCACAGGGCTATGGCTCTCTTTCAAGCGACATAGTCTGCCAGTACATGCCGTCGAACTACGTGGATACAATAGGCGTGAAGCCTGATTATATCGACTCCGTGAAGCTCGTCCTCACGATGTTCAAGGACGGCTTTGCCGGTGACTCGGTTGTCCCTATGGGTGTCTCGGTCTATCCGCTCACCCGTCAGCTCACGTCGCCCATCTACAGTAATTTCAATCCCGACGGATATTACGATGCTTCGCGTCTGCTCGGCTCGACCACATACTCCGGTCTGATAGACGGAGCAGATGGTGTTGCCGCCGACAATTCAGGCAATATCTATAAGGATATCTATGTGACTCTCCCGCGCGAATTCGGCGTGGCACTCTACAATCAGTTCAAGACTGACGAGAACACTTTTTCGACCCCGCAGGCACTTGCCAAGTGGTTTCCGGGTCTCTACATAGCCAATTCGTTTGGATCGGGTCGTGTCACCCGCATCGTCAGCAATATGATCAATGTATATTTCCGCTCCGTGCAGCCGATCCCCGACACTGATCCGCAGCGCGACACGGTGCTCTACGGTACGGGTACATATCTCGCGGTGACTCCGGAAATCATCACCAACAACAATATCGCCTACAAGATGTCGGAGAGTCTTAAGCAGCGTGCATCCTCCGGCGAGGCTCTGCTTGTCGGTCCTACGGGCTATGACGTAGAGTTTACTTTCCCTGCACGAGAAATCATCTCACGTTACAAGGCTCAGAGCAACGATCTGTCCGTCATCAATTCACTTACTCTTTCCATACCTGTGGAGGAAATCGAGAATGATTACGGTCTGACACCTCCGCCTTACGTCCTGCTGGTGAAAAAGAAGGATAAGGAGAAGTTCTTCTCAGGCACTCAGATCAACGATAACATTTCGTCGTTCTATGCCTCGTATAACTCAACGGACAAATCCTACACATTCTCAGCGATGCGCGACTATCTCATGGATGTCATGTCGCATGACGAGGTCACTGCGGAGGATGAGGAGTTCGTGATCTGTCCGGCACTTGTTTCATTCTTCGTCAACAGCAGTAATAACTATTATTCGTATTATTACGGTACGACCACTTCGACCACTGTCAGCTCGATCACTCCTTACGTGACCGAACCTGTCATGGGCAAGCTTGATTTTGAGAATGCAAAGATCAACTTCACATTCACCAAGCAGACCATCAGCAAGTGACCGTAGCTTCTGAAGGATCTGTGCCCGGATTGATGAATGATTTTTTTAGGACATATCCCTACGAAAATCGGAAAAAATCATTAACTTTGCAGTCGTAAAAACTGAAAGATCCCGTCGCTGACAGATCTTGATGATATTAAGCCGCAATAGCTCAGTTGGTTAGAGCATTTCATTCGTAACGAAAAGGTCGTGGGTTCGAGTCCCACTCGCGGCTCAAAAGAAAAACCAATCCATTAAGGGTTGGTTTTTCTATTTGTATATTTTTGAAGGTGTTGATCTTATGTAATTCCTAAAAAGTTGCTATCCCCGATCGAAATATTAAAAAAGTTAAAATATTTTGTATAATAAAACATTAATCCTATCTTTGCATTACTATAATTGGCAGGTAAAGCCTGAATAAAGAGTGATAAGTGTCATAAGTGTATTTTGAATACACCTCTTTCAGGGTCTGCCTTTTTTTATATCTATACTTCTCATGGCTTCAAATGTATATCTTGATGAAAGTGGTGATTTAGGTTGGGTTCTTGATAAACCTTTTAGAAATGGAGGTTCAAGCAGATACCTGACCATAGCTTTTGTCGTATGTCCAGCAGAGAAGAAGCACTTGCTGCAACGAATAGTTGTGGATATGTATAGACGTAAGAGGTTTGATCCCAAACAAGAGCTTAAAGGTAATAACCTTACTGTTCCTGATAAATGTTTCTTTGCTGAGAAGGTAAGGAAACTTGTCAGTATGAACCCTGATATTTCAGTCGGAGCGATTACTGTGAACAAAAGTAAAGTCAGACAGCATATCAGAGAGGATTCTAATAAACTGTATAATTATATGATCCGTCTTGCAGTTCTTCCTGCGATAAATGGTCATGAACTAGTAAATCTCATACGAGATAATAAAACAGTAAAAGTTAAGTCCGGAAATAGTTTGATTGATTATTTACAGACGGTATTATGGTTTGACTATGATAGTCATACTAAAATTAAAGATATTCCATCTGATAGCAAACGAGTTAAGAATCTCATATTCATTGATTGGATGAATAATTTAATATGGGGGCGGTATGAGGATAATAATACTCAACCTTATGATATTCTTAAAAATGTAATCACATCTAGGAAGCTATTTTTTTGAGTCTTCATCGTCTTGTACTGGACTAAAAATAGCATGGACAGTTGATGTATATTCTTGGCGATTTCACTTATTGCCTGCGAGGATTGAAGATTTTTATTGAAAGCAAGAGAATGCGATGAGGATCGATTATCAGTGATAGTATCTATAGTTTTGGCAAAAGCTGATTATCGAAATATCCTTAGGCGAAATATCCCTCTTCGTGAGGTTTTTCTAAGGGGACTAAAGTAGTATCTGTGGATTCCAGTATATTGGGGATCAGGTCTATTACGATCGTAATATGAGGCAGAGTTAGTGTGAGATGTGACAATCATCGGGTCATTGCCGTTTTGTACTGCCTTCGTGAATAGGTCCATTATCTCATATTTATTACCGAAATTAACATTGGGCCGTCTCAAAATTTCAGAAACTATCTGACTGATTGAATTATGATAGATGATAAAAGTATTGTCCGCATTGCAAGTGATATTTCTGAACTCACAGTTCCCAAAGAATACAATAACTGAATAAATTGGAATGCCGGGATTTTGAGGCAGGTTTTGTCTGATAGCCTGAATGTGGGCTGCATTCTGCATAACCGGATTATAAAAGCGATACTTTTTCGTGCCGTATGCTAATAACTGAGTCCAGTATTTCTGATGCTCGTTTCCAAAAATCCAACCGCTATAGTCCTTAACTTCAAACACGATAAGACCCGCTCTTGTTGCGACTACTACATCTACTTGCGTATATTCACCACTTCGTTTTTGAATATATAAGTTATGAAAAATTGCTTTCGGATTGATGCCTTCATTCAATAAATCCTGTACCACCTGACGTTCCGCCCATTCCCCGCAGTTAATGGGCGAAATCGGTATAAAGGGTTCTTGTTCAGACGGTTCTTGTTCAGGAGAGTTTACAGGGTTATCCTGTCCAGTTGGCTTTGCAGGATTCTCTCGTATAGTTAGCTTTACAGGGCTCTCTCGTACAGTTGGCTTTGCAGGACTGTTCCACTTTACATTCTTTGTAGTACTAACTCGTTTTCTTCGTTTTACATGGATGATATACTCAATACCAAATATTAGACAAATTAAGAATAATATTGAACCAATCAAAAATATGGTAAGCTTGAATGGTATAGTAGGCATGACTTATGATTCGAAGGTTTTAGGGGGAATCTTATAAGAGGATTGAATGATGGGATAATTTCTATTTGAAAGCAATTACAGGAATAACTTTTGTAGTTATACCATCATAATATTTATAATTACCAATTTGCCTTGCGCATTTTCCTTTAGGAGCTTTCACTATTTGGTTATTATAAAAATTACTGCCTTCCTGAGCTAATATGAGAACTTCTAAGTCAGAGGTGAATACATATCCCGAAATAGCATCTCTAATTTCCAAAGCAATAGCATCCCCTGAATCCAAAACTTTTTGAACTTCAAAATTTTTACGACTAACACAGTCTCCCGGCTTATCAAATAATGTTATTCCAGAATTATTTGTGGTAGAAGCAGCTTTGGCTGATCTTGATATTTCTACGTCATCAATGATTTTAACGGCAGGTACTGTTTTCTCTATTCCGGCTTTTGTTGTGTATCTGAAAGTTCCTACCCGTTGAGCACGCTGACCGTTTTTAAGAACGATTGTTTGGTTATCGTAGAACTGTTGACTCTCATCAGGTATTATGAAAACAGTCGCATCAAAAATATCATCAGCATCGGCTAATGCATATCCTGATTCTGATACTTGGAATATCTTAAATTGTGAGTAATCCATATACTCTCCCGGTTCCTCAAACATTTCAAGTCCGGTAATGCCATGATTATTAGATAGACTAATGCCGTATGCAAAAGCAAATGTCAGTATAATTCCTGTAATTACACCGAGTAGATAGACAAGCCATTTTTTCATGATTGATAATGAATAATCTTTATTTAATTAGTCAATAAGGTTAATTTCCCAAATAAAAGGTATGATTTATAATGTTGATTGCTGTTAGGAGCAATACGACCGAGACCAAAAATTTTCTCATTTACTACTTCATACCAATGACCCTTTTAGTTCCATTTGAGCCGTTAATTATGCAGAAGCGTGGAACTGCAATGCCACGTTCTGAATTGGAGGTCGTAGGAAAACCTAATGAGCAGATGTAGTAATAGCAGCCCACGCCATAGCGTGAGAACCACTATGCCATCTTTGCTCATTTGAAAATTTCCTACGTTCCCAATTCACAAGATAAGCATAACGCTTCTTTTTAGTCCATAATGTCTTTGAAAGAGTTGCCTCAATCCAAATGCAAATATAGTGAAAATTCCATAAATATACTTTGATTACAGTTAAAAATCGGAATTTAAAGATTTATATCTTCTTTTTTGTAGCTTTATTGTTCCTTAATATATTCAAGAACGTGATTTTACGGCATTAGGAGTATATAGTGTGTGACCGGCCGGTGAGGGGGAGGGTTGAACTATCTGTCTGGCTACGTTGTTTTTACATTAAAACTAAACCTCATATTATCTTAATTATTATGAAGAAGATTTTATTATCATTGATAGCCCTAATAGGACTGTCGGCCGGGGCTTCTGCCATGAGTCTGAAAGAAGCATTCTCGGCTCTTTCAAATCTGCAGAACATCACAGTAAAGACTCCGGACTATAATCTGCCGGTAGTGGCTGACGTTGTGAAGGACGGCCAGATTGCCGCAGGATATAATATGAACCAACAGCAGGTCTATGAGACCGCCACAGCGGCCTACACGGTGCTGAATCAAGTCCCGTTGGCTTATATGATCAACGGTGGCAATAACAATCAGGTTGCCGCTTTCGTCTATGCCTCGCCTAAGGGTGACGGAATGAACGATGTGCTGATCGTCGTCATGAGCGGTTATAAGGGATCGGTCGTGTCGATGTTCGGTACGATAGACGATGCCGCCAAGGAAGCAATTCAGAATGCCCAGTTTGAGATGCAGGGTATCAATCTGAATATGAACGCTACGATGGCCGACGGCAGTGAGTTCAACATAACGTTGAGCAAAGCCAGATAGCGTACAATGATTAAACCTCTTTTTTGGGGGGAGTATAAAATAGAAAATGAGCGATGGTGTGTCAATTAGCGACTCACCATCGTTCATTTTAGAATCATATCAGTAATGATCCTTATCTTTTTCTGAGTTCCCAGCAGGCTACGGCTGCAGCCGCTGCGACGTTGAGCGAATCGACACCGTGGGCCATCGGGATGCGCACAGTGTAGTCAGCCTCTTCAATTGTCTTTGATGCGAGTCCATCGCCTTCTGTACCCATGACTATCGCCAGACGAGGTTCGGTTCGGAGTACAGGATCGTCAAGAGATATCGACTTGTCGGTGAGAGCCATAGCCACGGTTTTGAAGCCATAGTCTTTTAGACTGCTGACAGGACCATCGAGCCAAGCCCAAGGAACTTGAAACACCGTGCCCATCGACACCCGCACGGCGCGCCTGTTGAGCGGGTCACACGACGAACGTGTGAGGATGACGGCATCCATGCCCAAGGCGGCAGCCGAACGGAATATAGCTCCGATATTGGTCGTATCGACAACGCTGTCGATCACAACTACGCGGCTTGCTTCGCGCAGAAGATCCCCGGTGGGGCAGAACGGTTTTCTGCGCATGGCTGTAAGCACACCACGGGTGAGAGTATAGCCGGTGAGCGAGGCGAGGAGAGAGCGTGATGCCGTATAGACGGGGAGGTGGGGATACATTTCTATTATGTCGGCAGCGTCACCGCTGATATGCTTCTCCTCGCAGAGTAGCGATACGGGTTCATAGCCGGCCGCAAGTGCCACACGGATCACCTTGGGGCTTTCAGCGATGAAGATTCCCTTCTCAGGTTCGAGACGGTTACGCAGCTGTGCTTCGGTCAGTGAGGAGTAGCACTGCACTTCGGGATGGTCAAGTGAATCGATATGTATGACAGGCATTAATGTAAGATGGCTTGGATATAGTGTTAAAAACAGTGCAAAATTAAGTCTCGACGACCGATAATCCAACAAAAATATATCAAAAACAGGAGTAAATGTCAGATTTCACGCGAAATCTCCGTATCTTTGCACCCTGAAATCATTACTGATTCTGATTTTACATATTTTTCATTGGACCGGTTATTGTTGGCGCAGGCAGTGTCATTCAGTAGAAAAGTCTGCAGCCCGACGAAAAGTCCATTAGAACTAACAACCTATAAATATGGCTTATAATCTTTTGAAAGGAAAGCGCGGTATCATTTTCGGCGCGCTCAATGACATGAGTATCGCGTGGAAAGTGGCTGAGAAAGCTGTTGAGGAAGGCGCGACCATCACTCTGTCAAACACTCCCGTAGCAGTCCGCATGGGTGATGTCAGCAAGCTTGGCGAGAAACTCGGTGCTGAGGTGATCCCCGCAGATGCCACCAATGTCGAAGATCTCGAAATGGTGTTCGAAAAGTCTATGGAAATCCTTGGCGGTAAGATTGATTTCGTGCTTCATTCGATCGGTATGTCGCCCAATGTCCGCAAAAAGCGTCTCTATGACGATATAGACTACGATCTTCTCAACAAGACGCTCGATATCTCGGCTATATCGTTCCACAAGATGATTCAGGCAGCAAAGAAGCTTGATGCCATCGCTGACCACGGCAGCATCGTGGCTCTGAGCTATATCGCAGCACAGCGCACAATGTTCGGTTACAATGACATGGCTGACGCCAAGGCTCTTCTTGAATCGATCGCACGTAGCTTCGGCTATATCTACGGTCGTGAGAAGCATGTGCGTATCAACACAATTTCGCAGTCACCCACCCAGACCACTGCAGGTAGCGGCGTGAAGGGTATGTCGTCACTCATGGACTTCGCCAACCGTATGTCGCCCTTAGGCAATGCTACCGCCGACGAATGTGCCGACTACTGTATCGTTATGTTCAGCGATCTCACCCGCAAGGTGACCATGCAGAATCTCTTCCATGACGGAGGTTTCTCAAGCATGGGTATGAGTCTCCGCGCAATGGATCAGTATGAGAAGAGTTTCGATCAGTATCGTAACGAGGACGGAACAATCCAGTACGGTTAAGAAACCCGTCTTAATGATTTAAGAATCCCCGGAAAGAGTCAGATTATGAGTCTCGTTCCGGGGATTTTTGTTATGCTTCGCTGTCAAATATCCTGTCGAATATATCGCGGAGAAGATCGCTGTCGGCTATAATGGCGTGCAGTTTTCTGAGGCGTGCCGTGTTGTCGCTCCACGGAAGCCACACGCGCAGATAGCCATCAGGGCCGTATTTGTCGGTGAGGTGTGAGAGCGTGCGTTGATAATGTCCCTCGCGATCAAGTTCTGGATAGTTGGCGAGGCCATACTGGACGGTACGGCGGATGATGGTTTCAGCATCGATGAAACGATCGGCGTCCGCAACGATTTTTCCGTAATCGCTCCGCGGAGCTGTTTTTCCTGAAGCGCGATGATCCTCTACGGCTTGTTTCATCACTGCGATCATATCGGCGGTGAAATGCTTGCGGATGAAACTATCGGTTTCAAGTATCTTACCGGAATCGATATGATGATTCTCCCGCCCATTGACCAGTCCGAGATCATGGAAAGCAGCTATGCAGTAGATCATTTCGGGATCGAGTTCCGGAAGACCATCGGCGAGTTTCAGGCTTTGTGCTATCACCATTCTTACATGATCCCTACGGTGGGCTTTGTCGAAACTGTCATAGCGCGGAATGATTTCACGTTCGATGTAGTCGATGATATCAGGCTTTATACCTTTTATTATCGGAATCAGGGTTTCGAATGATGAGATCATATATGTAGGGTGGGCGGACAGCAGTTCCTCGGATTTCCCGTTTCCGTAGGTCACGGCGCAGGTTGCCGTACCGGCAGAATTTCCCATCTGTATATCGACCGGCGCATCTCCTACGGTTATGGTCTCGGCTACTTCCCATCTGCAATGGCCGAGTATGGTAAGGACAGGTTCGGGGGATGGCTTTCCTGTCCGTACATCATTGCCGCCTATGAGCATAGAAAAGTAATCGGCAATTCCGAACAGATTGACGTATTCATCAAGCGATTTATGACTCCTGCTGCTCGCTATGGCCATGTTGTGGCCTGTATCATGCAGTATTTTCAGGGTTTCGAGAACTCCGGGGAAACACTGCACGTCAAGCGGACGTTTGAGTTCGTCAAAAATACGGCGATAGGTTTTCGGAAAGTCAGTGGCTGCCATCTCGTTGCCCGGCCAAAGCACCGCCGGTATTTCTTCAAGGCGCAGACCTATCGTCAATGTGCATTCAGCGTCGGAGCGCGGTGGCAGTCCAAGTTGGCGCACGGTAGCTTGCATTGTAGCCACGATCAGTGGGGTGGTGTTGACCAACGTCCCGTCGAAATCAAAGATTATGTTCTTGTATTTTCCCATTTCTAACAGATTTTGGAGTTATGCCGTATTGTCGTTATGGCTGTGGATGTGTCACCATTATGTATGTGATCTGGAGGACTATCTGTATGAAAAGAACACTCAGGACATGTAAGGTGAACAGGAGTCACCCGTATGTCCTGAGTGTCGATTTTTTTGTCTGTGCTTAGGGTAAAGCAGCAGACTGTTTCAGTGAGATGTTTGGCCGTTACAAGGTGATTTTATCCCGGTCAAACATTCGAGCGTTACTTCGGCAGGTTGAAAGCAACTGTCATTTCCTTCATCTGCTCGTCGCTCATGCCGTCAGGCTCGAAGCCCATGTTCTTGGCTGCGATGTAGATAAGGGCAGACTTGTTAAGCACGTCAATCTGGTCGAAGGCTGCCATGACATCTTTCTCTACCGCAAACACGCCGTGTTTCTCCCAGAGGGTTACGTCATAGTCGCCGAGCTCCTTGATGGTTGCTTCTGCAAGTTCGTTAGAACTGGGGAGCTTGTAGGGGATGATGCCGAGACCGCGGGGACAGAAAGCTTTTGTCTCTGGAATCATGCTCCAAAGGAGGTTGGTTGCCACGTCTTTCTCAAGGAACTTCTTGCAATGGCTCATTGCAACGAGTTCAATAGGATGGGTGTGGACCGATGCCTTGTAGTCAGAACCCTTGGAGATGAGGTAGTTGTGGACTGCGAGGTGTGAAGGAAGCTCTGAAGTGGGTTTCACAGGTTCGTCAGCGATGATCTCATAGTGTGCGCAGTCATCGGTGATACGGATTACAGATCCGTTTTCCATAGGACGGCGAGCGAGGTCACGCATACGCTTGTTAGTACCTTTGCAATAGAAGTAGCAGCCCTTGAGTTCGGGAAGAGTGAGGCCGATAGGGGTAGCCGGAGCGATAGCGGGCATGTTGCGGATCTCATCATCGACATGTTCGGTGATGTTGACTGTGATATTTCCGCCGTTGCGTTCGGCCCAGCCTTTCTGCCAGAGATAACCGGCTACTTCAGCTACTTTTTCAACTTCGTCGCGCAGAGCGGGACGATTGTCCAATATTGATGCCATGATTGGTAATGGTGAATGAATTTGTTTGTTGATCAGATTAACTGTGGAAGGAAGCAGGAGACGATGAGCACCACGATGCCAATGACAAGCACTGTGATGGTTTTCGGCGAGCAGCCTTTCCACTCTTTAAGGATGATGCCCCACACGTTGGAGAACACAACGTTGAGGGCCATAAGGATACAGAATGAGAGGGTCATCAGTGTCGGCGAGTCTGTAAGGAAACCTTTGCCGAGAGCGAGTCCGAAGAACTGACTGTACCAGAGCGCACCTGCAAGCAGACAGAAGAGAAGATTGTTGGCGAGGACACCGCCCTTGGTGTAGTCGCCCCAAGTGTGGTTCCTCTGATTCTGATAGAAACAGTAGATGGCGTTGGTGACAAATCCGCCGAGCGTCACGAGGAACGTTGCGGGAAGAGTCTTGTACATGTCAGGGGTAAGGTTGCCGAAATTGATGCTGCTTCCGAATTCAAGGCCGACGTTGAAACATCCGCTCATGAAGCCCGCAAGCAGTGCGATGGTGATACCCTTGGGGAAATTGAAGTCCTTGACAGCGGCTTTCTTCTCCTCCTCGCTGAGCGTAGCGGCTTTCATCGAACCGGCTACACCGATGATGGCGATACCGATGAGTGTGACTATTACACCGAGGATCACTGCGAATGTCAGCTGTGAAAGCGGATCATTTTCAGGGAAGAAGATGTTGAGCAGGACGGGACCCATGATGGTTCCGAGTCCGGCGCATGTGCCGAGTGCGATTGACTGGCCGAGTGCCACGCCGAGATAGCGCATTGAAAGGCCGAATGTGAGTCCGCCGACACCCCAGAGTGCTCCGAAGAGGATGGTCATCCAGATGTTGAAGGACTGATCGGCAGTAAAGAGTTCGCAGAGCGAGTGTCCGGCCGGGACGGCGAGGAGTGCGCCAAGGAAGGGTAGGATTAACCATGCGAACACACCCTGTACGATCCAGTAGCTTTCCCAGCTCCAAGATTTGATCTTGTTGATGGGAACGTAGCAACTCGACTGGCAGAATGCACCGATGGCAATGATAAGTAAGCCTATGAGGATCATAGTTGGTCAGAGGATATATTAGTATAGAGTATAAAGTATAGAGTATAGATAATAGTTAGTTTTGCTCGTTTCTGAGAAGTGACTCTCATCTATACTCTATATTTATTCCTCTATACTATATAATTACTACAGAGGATTACGCTTATCGTTTAGAAGTTACGTCGCGTTCGTAGCCTTCCACTTCAGTGATGTATGTTTCGCCGACGGGTACATTGTTCTTGAGGCAGAACATGTCATAGACAGCGTTCCAAGGAAGGTTCTTGCACTCTTCGAGGAGAGCGAGACGCTGGAACTTCTTGTCCTCAAGCTCATACTTGCGGAGGGTTTCGGTCGGTTCGAGGAGTGCGCGGAGCATGCACTTCTGAGCGGCACGGCTACCGATAACGTAAGCACCGATACGGTTGAGAGTACCGTCGAAGTAGTCGAGACCATAGTGAACACGGTTGAGAGCACCTGCACGAACGATTTCGCTGAAGAGATCCATAGTGGGATCATCCATGATGGTTACATGGTCAGAGTCCCAACGGATGGGGCGGGAAACGTGGAGCATAAGTTCAGGAACGAAAAGAAGCATGGCTGACACCTTGTCGGCTACGCTTTCGGTCGGGTGGAAGTGACCGGTATCAAGAGTGATCATCATGTCATTCTTGGCAGCGTAGGCAGTGTAGAAGTCGTTTGAACCTACGGTGTAGCTTTCGAGACCGATACCGAACACTTTTGATTCAACGCAGTCCTTCATCCAGTCATAGCGATGTTCGAAGATCTGATCAAGTGAGTCCTTGAGGAGTTCGCGGTACATGTAACGGTTAACGGTGATGTCCTTTGAACCGTCGTGAACCCAAGTGTTCATGATACAGGGATCCTGCTGGGCCTCACCCATTGCCTGAGCGATTGCGCGGCAACGCTTTGAGTGCTCGATCCAGAAATCACGGATACCCTTGTCAGGGTTTGCAAGACTGAGGTCGCCGCTCTTCGGGTGAGAGAATGAAGTGGAGTTGAAGTCGAGTTTGATGTCGTTTGCTTTACCCCAGTCGATCCAGCTCTGGAAGTGTTCAACTGTACATTCGTCACGGTCAACGAACTTGTTGCCGAAATCACCGTAGATCTCATGGAGGTTGAGGCGATGCTTACCGGGGATAAGGCTCATAGCGTAGAGGATGTCGGCACGGAGTTCGTCGATATTGCGTGCCTTGCCGGGATAGTTACCGTTTACCTGAATGCCACCGGTGAGTGAACCGCCCTGATTTTCGAAACCGGCTACGTCGTCGGCCTGCCAGCAGTGCATGCTCAGGTGGAAATCCTGCATCTGGTCAAGAACCTTGTCGGTATCTACACCGATTGCTGCGTAACGTTCCTTGGCGAGTTCATACGCCTTCTTTACAGATTCTTCTTTCATAATTAATAAGGTAAAAGAGTGAATTAGATAATGATTGTTGTTTTTTTGTTTGTTTCTTATCGTTTAAGGCTTATCAGGCTTTGTGGGGCTCGTAAGTCTTTGTTTCAGTTGAATTTACTGCTACACGACGCATTTCAGTGATGTCGCTGACCTTACCGTCGGCACGGAGCTGTACGAGTACATTGCCGAGAGCGGTGCTCTCCGAAGGTCCTGCGACAACAGGAATACCGATGGCATCGGCAGTGAGCTGCATGAGATGTGCGTTCTGACATCCGCCACCGATCACGTGGAGAGTGTTGATATCATTTGGCGCGAGTTTGCGAAGCCATTCAAGCACTTCCTTATAGCGGTTGGCAAGGCTGCGGAAGATAACGCGCATGAAATCGGCTGCAGTTTCGGGGACGCGCTGGCCGGTCTTGCTGCAGTATTCCTTGATGGCCTCTGTCATTGACTTGGGATTTGCAAATGCAGGATCGTCAGGATTGATGATACTGTCGATATCCGAGGTTGTGTAGAGGGCACAGAGGTCAGCGATGTTTTCGGGAGCGTCTTTTAGCTCGGTACGTGAACGTTCGAGAAGCCAGAGACCGCAGATGTTCTTGAGGAAACGGATCGAACCGTCGATACCGCCTTCGTTAGTGAAATTGTAACCGAAAGCATCTGAATTAATGATCGGGGTGGGGGATTCCACTCCGAGGAGCGACCACGTACCGCAGCTCAGGTAAGCGAATTTCTCATCCTTGGCAGGAACGCCGATCACTGCTGACGCAGTGTCGTGTCCGGCTACGGCTACGACGGGAACAGGGCCAAGTCCGGTAGAGTGCTGGACACCGGGAGTAAGTGTGCCGATCACGTAGCCGGGATTCACGAGTTTACCGAAGCGATCGGGTGTCAGACCTGCTTTTTCAAGAAGCTCTGCATCGAGTTCGCCGGTAGTGGGATTGAGGATCTGTGATGTTGAAGCAACGGTGTATTCCGTGACGGCATTTCCTGTGAGCATATAGCTGAGGGCATCGGGCATGAACAGGATCTTATCAGCTGTTTTAAGTGCGTTGCCTTCCTTTTTGCTGAGGGTATGGAGCTGGAAGAGTGTGTTGAAGTCCATGAACTGAATACCGGTCTTTTCATAGACTTTCTCGCGTGGCATTTCCTCACAGAATTTATCTACCGCACCGGTTGTATGCGGGTCACGGTAACAATAGGGGAGACCTGCGATAGAGCCATCGGCATGGAAATAGGCCACGTCACAGCCCCAAGTATCGATACCGATCGAGCGCGCTTCCGCACCGATCTCACCGAGTTTGACCGATGCATTGCGCAGGCCGGTGAGCACTTCGTTATAGAGTCCCGGAAGATTCCAGAAAATATTATCTCCGATGGGGAGCATGGGATGCTTGAAACGATGAATTTCTTCTGTTTCAACTTTCTCGCCGTCAAATGAGGCGAGGATTACTCGACCGCTTGTCGCTCCAAGATCGACCGCGATGTAGTAATTCTTTTCATCTGCTTTCATGGGGTTGAAATTATGATTGGTGGTTATTAACTATCTGTAAAATAATATTTTAATTGATGTCTGTGGGATTGGTTGACGTGGCAATTGTCGCCTCTTTGATGTCGCCTTCGGGTTTTATCCGCAGGATGACCTTTCCCGGAGTGCGTGACGAACGCATTATCAGGGCTGCTTTGCCTTGAAACATACGGCGTGTCTGTCCGACGGTCAGCTCCTCGGAGTTGATATCGCCGTTGATCACACCTACGATCTCCGCCGGTCCTTCGACTTCGAAATCAAGGCTCTGCATGGCATCGGGGACTATCCGTCCACGCGAATCAACAGCTGTGATCCTGACATGCTGGAGGTCCTGACCATCGGCTTTCCACTGCGGATTGTCAGTCTCGACCAGAAGTTTCACCGGCTTTCCAGCAGTCTCGATCCGGTGGCGCGCTACGGGAGTTTTCTGTCCGTCGCGGTAAGCCACCGCTTCAAGAGTGCCTTTATTATAAGGTACGTTTTCCCAAAGGATGCGGTTGCGCTCTTTTGAATCATTGCGGTCGTTACGTTTGCGTCCGAGGCTCTTTCCGTTGAGCAGAAGCTCGACTTCATCAGCATTGGTGAATGTGCGTATCCGGAGTTTTGATCCGTCCTTACGATTCCAATGTGAGGAGTAGGACGTTGTCCCTACGGTTATGCCGTTCCATTCGGAGTCATCATCCGAGTCCTCAACTGCTATATGGACAATAGGTTCATCCGGCTTGAAGAAACTGCGGAGGAAGTAGGCCATAGGTTTTGGTTCGAGCGATATGTCAAACACACCTTGTGCCCATCCTTTTGCTGGCCAGCCCTGCGATTCACCGAGATAGTCGATCATTCCCCAGTAAGCAAGTCCGATCACGCGGTCAAGATCCATGTCGAAATAGTTCGGACCCATGCCGGAGGTGTTGGCTTCGCTCTGATAGAACATCATGTCGGGAAAGCGGCGTGAATCGCCGGGGAAATACATGTAGCGGTAATTGTACGACGCGATATCGGTGGCGAGCGCAAGCGGTGCGGGCAGGCTGTCGGTGAAATGATTGCGTCCGCGCGGATGCATAGCCACAGTGGATGGACGGGTACCGTCAAAATTGTCAAGGAGCATTTTCTGCAGACGGTAGGGGGTGACGCCCCAGTCATTGTAGGGGAGATCGCTTATCATCTGGAGTTCGTTGCCGAGACTCCACATCACCACCGAAGGATGGTTGCGGTCACGCCGCGCCCACTCCTCAACGTCGTGTTGCCACTGATCGGTCCAGTCTTTGCGGTCACCGGCATACTGGCGTTTCCATTTGTCGTAAAGTTCATCTACGACAAGTATGCCATAGCGGTCACAGAGATCAAGAAACGATTTGCTGTAGGGGTTGTGTGAGGTACGGATATGGTTGAAACCGAAATCTTTCAGGAGCTGAATGCGTTTTTCCATCGCGCGCGGATAAGCGGCTGCGCCGAGGGCGCCGAGTGTGTGGTGGTTCGCAATACCTTTGAGCAATACCTTACGGCCGTTGAGCTTCATGCCGAATTCAGGAGAAAATTCAATGCTTCTGATGCCGAAATTTTCGGTAATGCTGTCGGCCACTTTACCGTCCTTCCCGATAAGGGAGAGCGAGAGGGTGTAGAGATTAGGATTGTCAGTGTCCCAGAGAGCCGGTTTTTCGATGAGCACGCTGTCGATGTCGAAGTGACGTATGCGCTGACTGCGGTAGTTGCGGATTTTGTTTACGTGGTCATATATCACCGAACCATCAGGATTTTTGATTTCTACCCTTACGGACAGGCTGTCGGGACGATGACGCGATGCAATCTCCGCTTCGATTTTAACGGTGGAGAGATCCTCGCCGACCACCGGGGTGGTTATTTTAAGTGGATTGCGTACAAAATAATGATTCTTGTCAGTGACGATAAGGTTGACATCCCTGAAAAGTCCTCCTCCGGTGTACCAGCGTGAGTTTTCAGGCTTACCTGTATCGGCTTTTACAGCCACGACATTCGGCTGTCCGTAGTTCAGCACTCCGGTCAGATCCACTTCTGTGCCGAGATATCCGTAGTCAGTACTCCCAAGACGCTTTCCGTTGACATATACGTCGCCAGTCAGCATTATACCTTCAAAGTCCAGTATGACGCGCTTCCCTATCCATGATGAATCGGGTGTGAACGTCTTTCTGTACCATCCTGTGCCCATCTCTTTGAAACCGCGCGGACTCAGACGGCTTTTGACGTTGGCCATCTGATTGCTCATGTCGGGACGTTCGTCGGCCGACGGCTCCACCCACTCCTGTGAAATCTGGAAGTCGTGGGGTAGGTTTACGTCAATCCACCCGGCGTCATCGGTCAGTAATGACTCGGCGGCGGGTGGATTGCCGGGATGGAATTTCCATCCGAAGTTCCATGTCTCTGTAGTCCGACCTGAAGCCGAAGCACAGAGACATGTGATGAGCAATGTCAGTAATAATGAAGGATTAGACAATAATTTCATTTACTCTTTTCGCTGAGGTGGAGAGTCTGCTTTTTATCCAACAGTGGTGTGCAGAGTGTTTCGGATAAGTGCGGGGACTTCCGTGATGGAAACTTATTTCTCGCGCATGAACACATTGATCGGTGTCCCGTGGAAATCCCAGTTCTCACGAATCTTGTTCTCAAGATAACGTCTGTATGGTTCCTTAACCCATTGCGGGAGGTTACAGAAGAATATGAAAGTCGGGATGGGAGAGCCCTTCAGCATAGTCACATACTTGATCTTGATGAATTTGCCCTTGTTTGCGGGTGGCGGATATGCGGCGATGGCCTCCTGCATGACAGTGTTGAGCTGTGATGTCGGGACGATTCGGCGACGGTTTTCGCACACGTGCAGGGCTGTCTCAAGCACCTTGTAGATGCGCTGCTTTGTGAGTGCTGACGCAAAGATGATGGGGAAATCGACAAAGGGAGCGAAACGCTCGCGGATAGCGTCCTCATAATGCTTGATGGCTTCTTTGGACTTGTCCTCGACGAGATCCCATTTGTTGACCACTACCACAAGACCCTTCTTGTTGCGTTGGATAAGCGAGAAGATCGACACGTCCTGCGACTCGATGCCGCGAGTCGCATCAATCATGAGGATGCAGACATCTGAAGCTTCGATGGCACGGATCGAACGGATGACGGAGTAATACTCGATGTCCTCGTTGACCTTGGTCTTTTTACGGATACCGGCTGTATCGACAAGGTAGAAGTCGAAACCGAATTTATTGTAACGGGTATAGATCGAATCGCGTGTAGTACCGGCGATATCGGTCACGATGTGACGTTCTTCGTCGATAAAGGCATTGATGATCGACGACTTTCCGGCGTTAGGACGTCCTACGATGGCAATCTTGGGTATATCGTCGAGCTTTTCCGCTTCATCCTCATCCTTTTCAGGCATTTTCTTGACGACCTCGTCGAGAAGGTCACCCGTACCGTAACCGCTCACTGCCGAAACGCCCATCGGGTCTCCGAGACCGAGGCTATAGAAGTCGGCAATGTTGTAGATCGAGTCACCGCTATCTACTTTGTTGGCCACGAGTATCACGGGCTTGGTCGAGCGACGGAGGATTTCCGCCACCTGATCGTCGAGATCGGTAACACCGTTGGCGGCATCGACCACAAAGAGAATTTCGTCGGCCTGCTCGATGGCAAGCTGTACCTGCTTGTTTATTTCGTTTTCGAAGATATCTTCGCTGTTTACAACCCATCCGCCTGTATCGACAAGTGAAAATTCCTTGCCGTTCCAATCGACCTTGCCATACTGACGGTCACGGGTAGTGCCCGCCTCGTCGTTGGTGATGGCTGTGCGAGTCTGGGTTAATCTGTTAAAGAGAGTGGATTTGCCCACATTAGGGCGTCCCACTATAGCTATCATTTGTCCCATACATTGATCATTAATGGTAAAGGCATAAGAATGTGCCTTATGCCTTGCAAATTTAACCAATCATTTCGTAATTCGCAACAAAAATCTATTAAACGATGGTAATTTGTATTGAAAACAAACATTTGGTTAATTTATATTAAATTGCTGAATATTCTTATGTAAATATTTGGAGAATACTCTGATGGATATTACTTTTGCAACAAGTTTTTCATGGTATTAGATTTAAGGTAAAAAAGTTATTCGTCGTGATGACGAGTAATTTTTTTTGCCCCGAAATTTTTTCGGGGCTTATTATCAACAGGTCTTACCTTCAAGATAAGGATTGAGACGATGCCAGTCAGCGATAGGCGGCATTACTCCCATTTCGATAACCTCATCACGAAGCTTGCAAAGGTGCTCATAGCTCTTTTCAAGCTCTTTTTCTTCTTCAGGAGTTCCCTTTACAGGTTTGCATTCCACACCGTTCTTGCCGATGGTGGTTTCCATAGCCATCATGATGTGTTTGAAACGGTCGTTGTTGACGTATGTTCCGGCCGGCCAGCGGAAAGGCTTTCCACCCATAGCGGCGGCGATCATTTCGATTGACAGATAGGCAGGACTCTGGAATGAAGAACGTCCGCGCAGTTCGATTATCTTCTTTCCTCCTTGAATTACGCGTTCCTTGAGTGCGATCCAGTCCTCAAGCGGGAGCTTCGGTGTGCCGATTATATCGACGAGCGGTTTGCCATCCACAGTGGTTGTAGATGCGAACACAGCCATCTGCTCGCCATGACCTCCGTAGGTACGGCTGTTGACAATCTCGTCAGCGGGGACTTTGAGGTATTTTGAAAGCTCGCTTCTCAGACGTGTGCTGTCAAGCGCGGCGAGAGTAGTAACCTTTGAGGGTTCGAGACCGGAGTAGAGAAGAATGATGAGACCGGTGATGTCGGCAGGATTGAAGATCACCACAATGTGTTTCACATCTGGACAATACTGCTTCACATCCTTACCGAACTGTTCGGCAATCTGGGCATTGCCTTTGAGAAGATCCTCACGTGTCATGCCTGCCTTACGTGCGGCACCGCCTGACGATACAATGTATTTCGCATCCGTGAGAGCCTCTTTGATGTCAGAGGTATAGGTGATGTTCACACCCTCGAATCCGCAGTGAGCCAGCTCTTCGGCCACACCCTCCAGTGCAGGACCGTATGGGTCATAGAGGCAGATGTTAGGAGTAAGATGCATCATTACGGCTGTCTGGGCCATGTTTGATCCGATCATGCCGGCTGCACCGACGATGGTCAGTTTTTCATCAGTTAAAAATTCCATGATTTTTTTATTTATTGGATTTGTGTTATATGTCGTTGTCTTATAAGGTTTGTTCATGAGTGTTTTGACGCGGCCTCCATCTCAAGGAATCCGTTCATGAAATAAACGTAAAATCATATCCAAAAGTTGATTCCAAAGTTAGTTTTCCTCTTGCCATCTCAAAAAATCCTAAATTTATTTTTATTTTTTTGAAAAAGTTTTTATATCTTTGCCTCGCTTAAAAATCAACATATTTAGATTTATTAAGCACTACATAATTAAAAGCGTCATCAGCTTTGTCTATTAGGCATCTTTGAACCTGAGAAACTCAAAACCAGCTATAGATACGGCATAGGATGATGGCTACGGGTATGGAATAACTGTATCCCAAGTGTGCATAGAGGATTTTAATCCTCAGGCACACTTTTAGGTTACTATTTGCATACTTTGTGGGCTTCACTCTACTCGTTAACTGGTAAAGGTAATCTCAGGACCTAAAGATGCAAGACGAGTACGGTGGATGCCCACGTATTTTAATATTGTAGTTATAAAAATTAAGTATGAAAGTAGCTTTAATGGGTATCTAAAGCGTTAACTTAATTTTTTATGAGTGCTGCAGAGTATAATGCAATTGTAAAAAAATATATCGCCTCTAAATTTTTTGGTGAGTTAAAAACACAGTTGGAAGTCTTAGTTGATGCAATATCTTCTGTTTCAGGAAAATATGTATGGTATAATGGCTATAAAGACGAAGAAGATAATGAGGCTGTTATAGAACATTTGGAGAGAGTATTTGCCTATGAACTTTATTATCAATGGCGTAAATTGATGGATGACAATTCGTCAGACTTAACATTAAATGGTGAAATATCAAAGGAGGTATATGATGATATAATTTTAAAACAAACGACTTTTTATTTCCCGGATATGGTTTTACATAAAGGACAGGAAAACAAAGATAAACAAATGATAGTTTGTGAAATAAAAAGGAAACATTCATTTAATCCAAATAAATTTAAGAAAGATATTGAAAAGTTATCATGGTATATAGATGAGAAGCGATTTTCTGCACCATTTAAATGTGGGGTATTCATACTTGTAGGCTATCATCTTGGTGAATGTTGGAGCAAAAATTATTTGGATACTATAAGGGAAATTAATATAACAAGTGAGTGTACTAAAAATATAATATGTATGTACTATGAAGCTAATAAGGGATCATCTAATAAATTGGTAATATCTACATTATATGATTTGATTAATAATCCAAATGCATTAACTGATAAATTAAAAAAATAAACCAATTGATTCCTATGGGAAAAATATTAACAATTCTATTAGTCCTTATATCGGGTATTAAATGTTATGCTCAATCGGCTGATTACGAATTTATTGATGCAGAGGTCACATCTCCTAAATCTGTCAAAATCACGTTAAAAACATTTGCTCAGACAAAAAAGACAGTAAATTTCGAAGCTCAATGTGCGGCTCTTAAGATTATCATGTTTGATGGTATAGACGGTACTATATACAGTAGGCCATTATTAAATCAAGGAACAATGTTAATTAATGATCGTAATGATTATTTTGATGAATTATTCGGCTCTAGATTATCAACTTTTATCAGACAGACAAAGATGGAGTCAGATTTTAAAAAGGCAGAAAAAGGAGAAAAATCAACTCTATTTACAGTAGATGTAAATTATATCTCATTGAAAAAGGATCTTGAAAAGAATAATATTAAAACACAGTTAGGCTTATGAAAAAAATACTACTATTTCTGTACGTGATCTTTATCACTATAGGGAGTGCTGCACAGACAACACAACCTAAAATAATGGTTATACCTTATACTAAGCAAGGTGAAGATATTCGAAATATTCTGGAAGCTGATGAAAATAAGCGCATAGTATTGACTAAAATCAAAGAAGCTTTTGATGAACGCGGCTATTCGACTATCGATTTTGTCGCAAAACTGAAAGCAATCGAGAGTGGTAATACTTTCAATATTGATAATCAGTCAGATATTAAATCTCAGATTATTGATATGTCTGGTGCTGATATTTATGTTGAGGCCGAAATTACATGTCAGCAGGGAATAGGTGGGAGTGATAATAAAAGAGAAAGTCGAGTTAAAATCATTGTCACTGCCTATGATTCTGCAACAGGAGAATCATTATCTAACAAGATCGGTGAAAGTGGCGTGTTCTATACGAATGATATTGCTAAGTTAGGCATGAAAGCTATCTCATCTTGTGCAGACGATTTTTTGAGAATAATGCAAGAAAAATTTACGTCAATGGCTGAAAATGGTAGATCAGCTATGGTACAGATTGGACTGAGTGACAGTTCAGATTTCAATTTGGAATCTGAAGTAGGTACAGAGGGATTACAATTGCAAGATGAAATAGAACTTTGGATAGAGGAACGTGCATATAATGGAGATTATCATATACAAGGTGTGACAAAGACTAAAATGATTATTGATGATGTTAAGCTTCCTCCGGTAGATCCTGTAACCGGGAAGAGCTATACTTTATCAAAATTAAGTATTGATTTTATGAGGTTTTTTAGGAAACTAGGTATTCCGGTTTCTCGAAGTACAAGAGGAAACACTCTTTACATTACTATAAATTAAGTTGTCATGAGGAATCTATATTTTTGGGTTTTAGCTTTATGGACTTTTTCACTAAGAGCCCAAACATTAAATGATGTTGGAAAAATAGCTATAGGATTTGATGTCCCAGATGAATGTTCTATTGAAACGATTGAATTGAAAGACTATCTAAAGAATAAAATCTCACATTGGATTGCACAGGCCGGTTATTCTACGTCTGGAATATCTTCTTTTTATCTTATACCAGATATTTCAATTGATGAAGAGGATATTGCTGAAGGTGGAATGAAAAACGTGTACGTTATATCGGGAACTTTATATTTAAAGATTATACAATCAGATGGTGATGTTATTTTTTCATCAATCTCGCTTCCCTTTCGTGATTCAGCCACAAAAAAGATGTCTGCAATAAAAAATGGTATTGCGAAGCTACAGTATAATAAGATGATTCCTTTATTAGATGAGGCAAAAGTAAAAATACTAAAATATTATGAATTAGAGAAAGTAAATATATTTTCGCAGGCTGATATAATGACCAGACAAGGTAATTATGATGGTGCAATTGCCTATTTAATGTCAATTCCATCATGTTTAACATCGATTTATCAGGAGGCATTAGAAAAAGCGAATAGTGTTCTAGATGAGCAAGTTAGAATTTACAATGATAGTATTTTAACTTTAGCCAATAGTTATTTGGCTAAACATGATGCTCAGATGGCATTAGATGTGCTTAGTTCGTATCAAGAAGCCAAGAACGAACAAAATATTCGTTATAAAAATATGGTGGTGAAAGCGGAAGGTCTTGTGACTTCTGCAGAATTGGCAGCAGCAAGAGAAAAGCGCCAGCGGTATTTGGACGCAAAAGAAAGACAATATCATCAATGGGAAATAGAAGAAAAAGAGCAGAATCATAGGATTGCTATGGATAATCAGCAAATGGCCTATAATCGGGAAGCTCTAGCTTCAAATGAAAGATTGACAGCTCAAAAAATAATGTCCCAAGAAAGGATTACTGCTCAACAGATTACGTCAAGTGAGCGAACTGCCGCACGGCAGATAGCATCGAATGAACGATTGAGTTCTCAAAAAATAAATGCGTTAAAGAGTATTGCATGTACTTATTATCGCAATAATCCAACAAAAACAATAGTTGTTAAGCATCAATATTAATCTTATTATTTTTATGAAGAAATTCTTATTTTTTGTTTGTATGATGACAATATCTCTGACATTGTTATCACAAACTGCGGTAAATGCAGATGGATCAATAAAATACCGTGGGAATGTTGCGATCATTGTGACAAGCCATAATTTTACATTCAAAGATGGTGTCTTTGAGAAGAAAGTCGAGGATGAGTTAATAACAGAATTAAAATCAGCCTTGAATGCGATGGCAATGCAAAAATTTGGTAATTCTAATTTTGGAATTGTCAATCGTGATAATGAGGCATATACAAATGTAAAGAAGGCTCTTGAAGAGCAAAAACTCGAAGATTATATCGATGGTTTCTCCGTACAAGCTAAGGGCGAAGGTGCAGATATACTTTTTCTTACAGATATAACGACATATAATGAGAATGGTATTTGTCAGATTTTTATTTCGTGTCGCTTGATAAATATAGTAAACAACACTGGTTTTCATTATTCTATGAAATCGACACCAATTTCGATGTCAAACACAGTTGAAATGAATAAACAGATAATATCCTTAGTAAGACAATATGAGGATTTCTTGTATTCTCATATTTTAGATGTTTATCCTGAGCAATACGCAATCTCTAAGTCTGATGGTAAGAAACTTTACTTATCAGCTTATCAACCTAATGGACGTATATTGAAGGATGATAAATTCTATGTATTCGAATATGGACAAGAGATTTTAAGTATTGGAAATAATAATCAACCTGTTCAAGTTCTAAAAAAAATAGCAACTGCAACAGATCCAGAATCTTCAGGTGGATATTGTGTAGTAAAGGCTGAAAAGGCTATTAAACCATCAAATAATATTGTATTATTTAGAAATCAAAATGAGCCAATGGTTACTCCTAGTCCGTTGTTATTTACCTACTTCTCTCTACCTTATGAACCCAATACATACGATGGATTTATTAGGAATAGGGTAAATAATGCTGTATATGATGCACTTACGCGTCATCCGGGAGCTATAATAATAGAACAAGAACATTTGCCAGATCTTAAAAAAGAACGAGAATTACAAAAGACAGAGGACTTTATAGACGGACACGTTGTAGAACAGATGAAAGCTCTTGGTTCACAGTATATGTTGCATCTTGATAATTTTAAGATGAATGGAAATCAAGTTTCATTTCAATTAAATATGATCTCTATTGAGCAGAATCGAATTCTGCGAACAGTAGATGTCGTGACATCTATAGACAATATTGAAAACGAAATGTACAAACAGATTTGTGAACGAATTTCTTATCCATGTACTATTGAAATGAAGGATAAAAAGAATATGGCGATCCTCACAGGTTGGTCTTTACCTTTGGATTCAAAAATAATTATACAAGCAACAAAAGAAATACAGAATCCCCTGACCGGAGAACCGAGCTATACTAAAGTTCAAATTTGTAAAGGTACAGTGACTGAATACATGGGTTGTAAGTCTATTGTAAAAATAGATGATGTTTTAAGTGATGAGGATTTTAAAACACTTCCAGTGTATTCTAAATCAGGTGTAGTAAATATAATGCTGGATAGCTCAGGTATAAAGACTAATACAGATACTATGAGTGATGTAGAGAAAGCCGTTCAAAAAAATGAGAAATCAGAAAAACGCAAGTCTATGCTGAATAGACTAGGGAATAGCTTGCAGCAAAGTATTCAGATTAGATAAAATCATTACTATCTGTTAAATAATGAGGATGTACCAAGTTAAAAATACTTGATACATCCTCATTGGTGTTTTGTATAATTTTAAGTCAATATCTTTTAAAAGATTGTCTGTATTTTATGCAGGATGGAAAAATCTGAGTAAATTTGCAGCCGTTTTTCGCATGGAGAAAGTTAGTGAAACAATAATTGAAATAATATGGTTGATATATGGGTAGTCATAATAAACTGAATGATAGAGATAAGAAAGCAGGTATGCAGAAGGAGAAGCTTTGGAATTCCAACTATTGCAAGGCGATGGCAGGTAATTTCATGATGTTTTTCTCGTTCTATCTGCTCACTCCTCTGCTCCCTATCTATCTCGACGCACAGTTTCATGCCGATAAGGACCTTATCGGACTCGTACTTTCAGGCTATGTGATCGCTGCCCTGATAGTCCGGCCGTTCAGTGGCTTTATAGTTGACAGTTTCAACCGTAAGAAGGTGTTGATGCTGTGTTTCTTCTTTTTCTTTATATGTTTCACCGGTTACATCGGGGCAAGTACAATCCTGATGTTTGCAATTGTCCGTACCATCCACGGATTGCCTTTCGGCGCGACCACCGTGGCAAACAGTACGGTGGCAATAGACGTGCTTCCGTCATCACGCCGTAATGAGGGTGTGGGGTTCTATGGGCTCAGCAACAATCTCGCAATGGCCATCGCACCTTCGGCCGGTATCTATATCTATTCGATCACCGATAATTTTTCGCTTCTGTTCTGGATCTCGCTTGTAGTGGCATTCGTAGGATTCTATATGGCATGTTCCATCAAACTCCCTGCGAGGGCACTTGTGGCTGATAAGCCTAAGCTCAGTCTCGATCATTTCTTTTTGGGCCGTGCATGGCTGATGGCCATAAACATACTGTTCTTCGGTCTGTGCTGGGGAGTGATGAGCAATTATGTGGCTCTCTATGGAAAGCAGGAGCTCGGAATTACGGACGGCACGGGGCTTTTCTTCGCGCTGCTTTCTGCCGGACTTTTCGTGTCGCGTCTTTACGGCGTCAAGTCGCTGCGTGAAGGCAGGCTGACTGAAAATGCCCTTGAAGGAGCATCGATAAGCTGTGTAGGTTTCCTGCTGTTTGCCCTCTCGCCCGGCACGTGGGCCTATTATCTTTCGGCGATACTCATAGGTCTCGGCAACGGACGCATGTATCCAGCGTTTCTTAACATGTTTATATGTGTGGCGCGTAAGGATCAGCGTGGCACGGCCAACTCTTCGATACTCACCTCATGGGACTGCGGGATGGGTCTTGGAATCCTGCTTGGCGGTTTCCTTGCCGAGTATATAAATTTCTCGGCTGCATTCTGGGGAGCGGCTGTCTCGCAGATAGCCGGAACACTGCTCATTGTCTTTTTCACGCGTAAGTTTTTCAAAGCGCGGATGCTGCCAGAATATATGCCCGGAAATAATGAACCATAAGAGTGTTAAATAGTTTGTATTTAGTAGGAACGTGGAAACAAAGGTGCTAATTTTGCAGAGACGTTTCGTTTATCCTCACGTAGAAAGAATTTTTTTGAGAAAGGGAAAGAAATAGATGGCAGTAACAGCAAGCACATCGACGGAAGACCTTGGAGTAAAATCGGTCGGCAAACTCCTTGCGCAATATTCCATACCTGCGATCATTGCAAGTGTGGCTACGTCGCTCTACAATATTATCGACAGTATTTTCATCGGACGCGGGGTCGGCCCCATGGCCATTGCCGGTCTTGCCATCACATTCCCGCTGATGAACCTTGTGGCGGCTTTCTGTATGCTCATTGCAGCCGGCGGCGCGACAATTGTATCTATTTTCCTTGGTCAGAAGAACTATTCGCGCGCCACAGATGTGGTCAACAACGTGTTTACCTTATGCCTTATCCACTCCATCGTATTCGGAGGTCTCACACTCATATTTCTTGAACCGATCCTGCTGTTCTTCGGAGCTACCGCAGATACCGTCGGCTATGCCAAGGAATTTATGGAGGTGATCCTTTACGGTACACCGATTTCCTACGTGTTCATCGGTCTAAACAATCTGATGCGAGCCACAGGCTATCCGCGCAAGGCAATGGTGTCGGCACTGATTTCAGTGGCTGTCAATCTCGTCCTTGCTCCAATATTCATCTTTGTTCTTGAATGGGGCATCCGTGGTGCCGCATGGGCTACTATATGTGGCCAGTTCTCGGCTTTTGTGTGGGTACTGTCCCACTTTCTGTCCAAAAAGAGTTCAATCCACTTTCAGAGTGGCAACAAGTGGTTGTCGTGGTCCATCATAAAGCGCATTTATGCTATCGGGCTTTCACCGTTCCTGATGAACGTGTGTGCCTGTGTGGTCGTAATCTTCATCAATCGTGCCCTTCTTGACTACGGTGGTGCGGAGGGAAATCTCGCAGTCGGTGCTTACGGTATCATCAACCGCACGACCATGTTCTTCGTGATGATTGTCTTCGGAGTTACGCAGGGTATGCAGCCTATTCTCGGCTATAATATAGGTGCTAATCATTTTGACCGCGTGAAGAAGGTGCTTCGTCTCGGTATATTTATCGGAGTTGCCATCACGTTTGTCGGATGGATAATAAGCGAGGGTATGCCTGACACGGTTTCGGGACTCTTTACCACGGATGAGACGCTGACACGCATAGCGCGCGAAGGCTTCCGCATATATTTCATCGCTTATCCTGTTGTCGGATGTCAGATAGTGATACAGAACTTCTTCCAGAGTGTAGGTAAACCGCAGATGTCGATCTTCCTCTCTCTGACCCGTCAGCTTCTGTTCCTCATACCGTTCCTGATCGTCTTGCCTCGTTACTGGGGTGTGGCAGGTGTCTGGGCTTCTATGGCCGGATCGGATTTCATCGCTTTTGTGGTTGCCATATTGACTCTCTGGTGGTGGATGGGACATACCATGCGCCGTATGGAGCAGCGGGCCGGAGTGTTGCCGCAGTCCGACGCGAAACAGTAAAAGTAATAATTGAAGAATAGTATAGATCAAAAATTACAGCCGGGAATGTGGTTGTTTTGATGCGTGACTATTCTACATATCTAAATCATAGAAACAACAATGCAGCAGACTATAGATATAAGGGTCACGCCTAAGGTGGCCGGTGAGCCGATGCTTTTAAAGGCTGATCTTTCAAACCGTCTCGGAGTGGATGCAAACGCCATAAAGCACATCACTGTGGTGCGTCGTTCCATTGACGCACGTCAGCGTCAGGTGATGGTCAACCTTTCGCTCAAAGTTTATGTCGATGAGATCCCAGCTAACGTATCGCTTGTCAGGCCGATCGACTATCGTGAACTTTCCGGAAGTGAGCAGGCCATCGTTGTCGGTGCGGGACCGGCCGGACTTTTCGCTGCGTTGCGTCTGATTGAACTGGGTATAAAGCCAATTGTTCTTGAACGCGGCAAGGATGTTGACTCGCGGCGTAAGGATATGGCTGCGATTGCTCGTGAAGGAGTCGTGGATCCGGATTCAAATTACTGTTTCGGAGAGGGTGGTGCAGGTGCTTACTCTGACGGCAAGCTCTACACACGTTCGAAAAAACGCGGATCAGTGGATAAGATCCTCCACATATTGGCACAACACGGGGCTTCGGAGGATATTCTCGTGGATGCACACCCCCACATCGGTACTGATAAGCTCCCGGAGGTCATAAAGGCTATGCGCGAGACCATAATCCGCTGTGGCGGCGAAGTACGCTTTTCAACAAAGGTGACCGATCTGCTCGTTCAGGACGGTGTGGTGAAAGGTGTGGCGACAGCGGACGGAGCAAGTTTTACTGGTCCGGTCATACTTGCCACAGGTCATTCAGCGCGTGACGTGTATCGGATGCTTCATTCGCGGGGCGTGGCAATGGAACCGAAAGGTCTTGCCATAGGTGTGCGTCTCGAACATCCGCAACAGCTCATCGACCGTCTGCGCTATCATTCCAAAGAGGGTAGGGGTAAGTATCTTCCGGCTGCCGAATATACCATGCTTACGCGTGTGGATGATCGTGCGGTCTATTCGTTCTGCATGTGTCCGGGTGGTTTTATTATTCCTGCTGCAAGTGAGGACGGACAGCTTGTGGTCAACGGTATGTCACCATCCAACCGTGGCACACGCTGGGCCAATTCCGGAATGGTGGTAGAGATTCTGCCTGAGGATGTCCCGGTGGTGGATGACGGCGACGAGACACTGAAAATGATGCACTTTCAGGAGATGATAGAGAAAGCCTTTTGGGAGGAGGCTGGACGCACACAGAATGCTCCGGCTCAGCGTATGGTCGATTTCGTGAACTCACGTCAGTCGGCCGATCTTCCTCAGACCTCCTATGCTCCGGGCATCCATTCATCGCGTATCGACCGTCTGTTGCCCAAGGGAATCGCACGCCGTCTGCAGCAGGGATTTAAGGATTTTGACAAGAAAAATAAGGGTTTCCTTACCAACGAAGCCGTGCTCATCGGCGCGGAGACCCGTACATCGTCGCCCTTGCGTATCCCCCGCGATCCTGAAACTCTCGGTCATGTGAAGTTGCGCGGATTGTTTCCTTGCGGAGAGGGCGCAGGCTATGCCGGAGGTATAGTTTCAGCGGCTATTGACGGTGATCGTGCCGCCGATGCTGTCGCAGCCTATCTTGGGGTTGTCAAGGAGGCATAGTTGCGAGCTGTCTAATACAAATTGGGTATCAGGTGCGTTTATGAGTCCTGAATAATCATTAAAAATGAGTATTTCTGTCCAGTGAGGGATAAAGTAATTTTGTACTCTAAAAAATTGCGGTACAAATATTCACATTTCTCACCTGATGACATCACTCCACCGGCCCACCATTTCATTCTCCGGACTCCTCTTTTTGCTTGTCCTTGTACTTGCTACAGGGACGGCTTCCGCTGTTCCGGCCGGTGACCGAATTGAGCTCACGGTGGTTGATAGTTCGGCCTCAGCTCCGGTAGAGTTTGCCGCCGTCACGTTTTCATCGCTTGACGGAAAGGAGTTGAGGGGCGGACATACTGATTCGGATGGACGTTTGTCACTATACTTACCCCAAGGCTCATGGACGTTGGAAGTGAGTATGGTTGGTTTCAAACCTTTGCGGCGACAGTTGGACCTCAGTGGCGATCTTCGCCTGCAACTGTCACTTGAGGCTGCCGAGTCACTTTCAGAGGTAGTGGTTACAGCGCGTGAGGCACGTAGTGCGACATCCGCATCGCTTATCGACACTACGGCCATGCGACATCTGCAGCCGTCAAGTTTCAGTGACCTCATGTCGCTTCTGCCGGGTGGTGTGACTAAAGATCCTGAAATGGGGGCGGTCAACAGTATTGCCCTGCGTGAAGCAAACGGCATCACACCCACTGACGATTATGCTACATCAGCCCTCGGAACAGCCTTCGTGGTCGATGGTGTAAGGCTAAATACAGATGCCGATATGCAGACAACTCCCGATTCAGGACATGGTGACCGTATCGCTACCGGAAAGGGTATCGACATGCGTTCTCTTTCTACGGATGATATTGAAAGTGTCGAGATCGTGCGCGGTATTCCGTCCGTTGAGTATGGTGAACTTACTTCTGGACTGGTCAATATAAAACGTAAGAGCGGGGCAAGTCGTTTCGAGGCTCGTTTCAAGGCTGATACACAGAGTCAGCTGTTCTATGCCGGAAAAGGTTTTGACGTATTCGGGAATGACAGGTGGATCATAAATACCGGACTTGATTATCTTGATTCCAAAATTGATCCGCGCAATAACCGCGAGAATTTCAAGCGAGTGACCGCTTCTGTCCGTAGCCTGCGCCGTTGGGGCAACAGCGATTTGAATTTCAACTGGTCATCAAACGTAAGTTACAGTGCTACTTTTGAGAAGGATGACAACGATCCTGACCTCGCCGTCAACAATACGGTGGATTACTATAAGAATGACAAGCACTCTGTCAGGTGGGACAACCGTCTGACTTACACTCCTGCCTCTCCGTCGCCTTTGCAGGAACTAAGCCTGACATCGGGAGTGAGCTATTCACATGACCGCCTCGTGCAGCAGAAACACGTTGCTTCATCGCGCGTGCTTCCCCTCCCTGTTTCAACTGTGGAAGGAAGCAACTATACAGGTTATCTGCCGATGCTTTATCTCGCCGATTACCGTGTTGATGGTGATCCCTTCACAGCAAGCGTTAAAGGTGCGGGTCGCTTCCGTTTCGGGGCAGACCATATTGCTTCAGTATTGAAGACCGGAATCGAGTGGAACATGAGCAAGAACTATGGTCGCGGTGCGGTTTATGATACATCACGTCCGCTGACAGCAGCCAATTCTACCCGTCCGCGCGCATTCAGCGATGTCCCTGCCATGCACCTGTTTTCGGCCTACGTTGAAAGCGAAACGCATTTCTATGCGGGCCGACATACCGTCAGTCTGACTGCAGGTCTGCGCGAGACTCAGCTGCTTCATCTTGACAAGAAATATAAACTTAACGGAAAGCCATATCTTGATCCGCGTTTCAATGCTGTCTGGAATCTGCCCCATCTTTATGTCAGGACCTATCCGCTGAGTTTTGAACTTGCGGCCGGTGCGGGTTGGCACACGAAAATGCCCGTAGCCGCCTACCTCTATCCCGATAAACTCTATTCGGACTTCGAGCAGCTGAACTATTACCACAATGTCGAGGCCTATAGGGTCATGAATGTTATGACATATATAGAGGACATGACAAACTATTCTCTCCGTGCCGCACGAAATTTCAAATGGGAGGTGCGTGCCGACGTGACTTATCGTGGCAACCGTCTGTCAGTAACTTATTTCCGTGAGGATATGAAGGATGGATTCCGTAATTCCGGTTTCGTGCACACCTATCATTACAACCGTTATGATGCCTCCGGGTTTGATCCGGAAGCAGCCGGTCATGCTCCTGCCATAGAAGATCTCCCATATACCTCTCAGACATATCTTGCGGTGAGGAGCAAGACTACCAACGGAAGCCGCACGTATAAGGAAGGTGTTGAATATACGTTCCAGTCACGCCGTCTGCCCAAGATCAACACCCGCATGACGGTTTCGGGAGCATTTTTCAAGACTACCAACAGCAACAGTCAGGATCTTTGGTATAAACCCTCGATAATTGTCAATAATCAGGAATTGCAGTACGTCGGGCTTTACGATGATCTTGACGGAAGTGAGTACAGGAGTTTCAACACCAATGTCCTTTTCGATACGGATATCAAGCGTCTCGGTCTGAATTTTTCAATCGGAGTGCAGAACGTGTGGTTCACGTCGCGCCGCACTCTGCGTCGTGACGGCATACCGGTGCAGTATATGGATGTCAATGGTCAGCTCCATCCTTACACCGAGGAATGTCTGTCTGATCCTTACCTGAAACAACTTGTCAGGAATTACACCGAAGGTTCGTTTGCACGTCAGACAGTACCGTCTTCTACCACAGTCAATTTTAAGGCTACGAAATCATTCTGGCATGATCGTGTCGGGCTCGCCCTCTATGTCAATCGTCTGTTGGCCATCGAACCGACATATCAACGCTATGGAATGACCATACGAAGATATTCGACCCCATACTTCGGAATGGAACTTAATCTGAAAATATGATTCATGTTCCCAATTCATCACTATAAGGAAAAATATCAAATAAATATAATCTAAATACATCTAAAATCATGACATTTAACAAATTTCAGATCAGAAATCTGTTTCTTTCAGCAGTGCTGACCACTTCAATGTGTGGCGTTTTCACTTCGTGTTCCGATGACGATGACAAGCCCGAACCGACTTATCCCATTACAGTGACGGAGACCCTCCCGGCAGAAATTCCGGCATCGTTCAGCATTGTTTCAGGATCTGTTACCTGCAAGGAACTTAATACTGATCGTTCGACTACATTCCAGCTTCCGCTGACTTCATCCGATGTCCTCCCCGCAGGAACATACGATATTGACGGAACAATGGTGGTGAAATATGTCTCCGCCGGTGGTACGGATGTAGAGCAGACGCTGCGCACGGTAGCCACCCAGCAGGTAGTAAGCGCGACAGGTACCCCCATCACACTGAAATGGTTCTTCTATAATCCTGAGAATACTCTCGTGTTCGGTGAGATATACTGTGCGGGTTCACCTAACGCCGCAGGTACAAACGGACTTTACGACACATTCTTCACCATCTACAATAACACTGATGAGATCCAGTATGCCGACGGTCTTGCAATTGTTGAGAGCAAGCTTACTAACGCTTCCACAGATAAGATTCTGACAGATGCGAATCTTCCTGAAAATAATTTCACTGTAGGTGCGGTTTATGTCATCCCCGGCAGTGGCAAGGATGTTGCCATCAATCCCGGCGAGTCTATCAAGATTGTGGATCAGGCAATCGACTGGAGCGAACAGGTGAACGGTGCGCTCAACCACACCGATGCGGATTTCGAATGGTACGATGTCGTGACCACCGGAACTGTACGCGATACTGACAATCCCGATGTGCCTAACCTTGACAAGTGGTTCTCATACTCCGCCACCATCTGGCTTCCCTCCAACCAGTGCAACCGTTCCTATGCTCTCGTGCGTTTCCCCGAAGGCATGACTGCTGAGAAGTTCCTCGCGGAGCAGGAAGGCAATTATACATATATCAATGCCGCTACCGGTAAGGAAATGAGCGGTACGAAGGCTTATCTTGTGAAGTATGAATGGATTCTTGACGGCGTCAACCTTTGTCCTGAAGAGAGCTGGATTTCAGGTGCGCTCAGCACTACGGTTGATGCAAGCCATGCAGCCATCTCGCAGGCTAAGCTTGACAAAGGCCGTTTCGGTAAGAAGTTCGTCCGCAAGACAGCGGGCGTATCGGCTGCAGGTCATACTGTACTCATGGATACCAATGATTCTGCCAACGATTTCAACATCGTCTCTGCAAAATAAGGAATACTGATTTAATTCAATCTGATGTCTGAATCCCCCCGACACTACAGAACAATCTGTAATCTAACTCTGATGTCCGTTGCCCTGCTGCTTTCCGAAGCGGCAGGGTCACGGACTACTGTTGGGCTATTGAGGGAACTGCAACGCCTATCCCTTCCGGTACAAAGCATGACGCTGAGCGATTATGAAGCCAATCCGGCTACGATGATGAACCGTGATACGGTCTCAATTTCGTCGTTTGCCGTCGGTATGGATCTGGACAGGGAGGATAAGCCGGTCATGGAGCAGACCGGCGACGGGCATGATCTCTTCAGGATCACTGCAAGTTCCTACACCCGTCTTGATGACAGGAGTGTCGTGTGGGGCGATGCCGCTTTTGTGACAGGCAAGTATCGTGATGTACGCTGGACTGACTGTATTGATTATATGCGTGTGGCTCCTTACGTCCTTGGTGATGAGGTCGGAGGTGATCTGAGTACACGTAACTATAATTTTTCCGGAGGTTATGCACGGGAGTATGGTAAGTGGGATTTCGGTGGGCAGATAGCCTATCGTGCCGAGATCGCCTACCGTAACCGCGATCCGCGTGTCAAGAGTGTGGTGTCCGATCTCTCCGTCAATGCCGGAGCTGCATATCGTTTCGGCCATTATCAGCTTGGACTCAAAGGAGGAATCAACGTCTATAACCAGAGTTGCGACCTTGATTTCTACAGTCCGGTAAATGAAATAAATACTTACACGCTTACCGGCTTGGGCACATATTACCGCCGTTTCATGGGCAATACCAATAAGAACAGCGGTTATTCATCGGTCGGTTATGATGCCGGCTTCCAGTGGTTGCCTGTTAGCGGCAAGAACGGTCTGTCAGCGAAGGTCGGCTATACCCACTACCGGATGGAGCAGCAGTTGCGCAATTTCAATAATCTCACGCTGGGTTTTACTGACAATGATCTTGTTTCATTCAGTTTGGCATACCGTTTCGCTCTCACCCGCGCACTGGTTTGCCGTCCGCTTGTCCAAGGTCAGATGTTCAGCTGTAAAGGCACTGAAAATCTGTTCGGTACATCAGCAGGTGCGAGTTATGACAAAATCGGTAGCCGTAGCCCGTATAATTTCTCTGACAAATCATTCAACGTGACGCTCCCCTTTGAACTGACCACCGGTGTGGCGCGGTTTACAGCGACTCCGCAGATAGGATATACCTCCCGGAGCGAGAGTTACAACGAACCGTATCGTCATCTCGCTGTCGATCATCTCATACCCGGTCTGCAGATGGATTTCTCTACCATTTCATCCGGCAAATGGCTCTGGAATCTCACGGTCAATGCATCCTATGCCAAGGCTGATGCTTCTGATCCGGTGCTGACCGATCTGGAAACTTCGACATCGCTCGGAAGATGTGTGCTCGACAATTACTCGATGCTGAAGGCCGACCGGCGTAGGTGGGGAATCAGCTGTGATTTAAGTCACGCGCTCAGTTCCTTCATCCTGTCGCTCCGCGCAGAGTATGATATGACGGACTATGTAGGGCAGGGGACATGCCACCACTTCATGCTGACTGTCGGTGCATCATTCTGACATTTCTGAACATAATAGCTAAATTTAATTTATCCATAGGAAAATAATGAACGGAAACTCTGAATCTGTAATCTCTGTAAAGAACCTTACCCAACGCTACGGTACCGGTAGGGTGATCTACAGTGATCTGAGTTTTGAGGTGCCTAAGGGCAGGATACTCGGCCTGCTCGGTAAAAACGGTACCGGAAAGACAACTACAATAAATATCCTCATGGGCTATCTCCGCCCGCAGAAAGGGGAATGCCGGATTTTCGGCGAGGATATAACTTCTCTTTCGCCTGCCACACGTGCGCGCATAGCCTTGCTGATTGAAGGACATGTACAATACTCATTCATGACCATTGGTCAGATCGAGCGTTTCTACTCAAGCTTTTATCCGCGCTGGAATCGTGATGCCTACTATGAACTCATGGCCAAGCTCCATGTGTCGCCCGGACAGAAAATCTCATCGATGTCATGCGGTCAGCGTTCACAAGTGGCACTTGGTCTTATTCTTGCGCAGAATGCCGATCTGCTTGTGCTCGACGATTTCTCTCTGGGGCTCGATCCCGGTTACCGCCGTCTCTTCATCGACTATCTGCGGGAGTTTGCCAAGGCCGAGGAAAAGACAGTGTTCATGACCTCTCACATCATTCAGGATCTTGAACGTCTCATTGACGACTGCATCATGCTTGACTACGGCAAAATCCTCACGCAGATGCCTGTCGATGATCTGCTCAGGGATTTTTCACGCTATACGCTCCCGACAGATCTGTCTGCAGATAAGTTCAACAATCCCGAACTCTTCATCAACCCCGGAAAGATCCGCAACGAACTTGAATTTTACACTTTCAAGCCCATTGAGGAGGTCCGTGCCGGACTTTCCGCGCTTGGTGTGAGCGATGCCGGGCTTGAACGTCGTGAGATGTCGCTCGAAGATGCATTCATTGGTCTGACTGGTAAATATTGATAGGAAAATAAAATGGAAAAAGCTCTTATATTCAAGGAATGGGTCAAGACGCGCATGGTCTTTTTCATATCGCTTGCACTCGCCGTATGCGTGGCCCTTTATGTCGTCCTGATGATGAAGCGTCTGATCGAACTCAAGGGCGTGGATCATCTTTGGCTCATAATGCTCCTGAAGGACAACACTTTTATTGATATAATCAAGTATATCCCCTTGGTGATCGGTCTGGCACTGGGCGTGGCTCAGATGGCACCGGAAATGTCGCAGAAACGTCTGAAACTCACTCTCCATCTTCCTTATCCCCAGCGGAAACTCATCGGCCTCATGCTCCTTACGGGTATGGCCGAACTGCTTGTGATCTATGTAATTCAGGCGTTGATCATCGCTGTCTATGATTCTACCATTCTCCCTTCGGAACTTGTGTGGCGCGTCATGCTGACCACTTTCCCGTGGTACTTTGCCGGATTCACTGCCTATCTTTTCGTGACATCCATCTGCCTTGAGGGAACATGGATGCGACGTGTGATACTCGCTCTGCTCGGCATTGCCGTACTGATGATTTTCTTCCTGCAACCTGTTCCGGAAGCCTACAACGGCATGATCATTATCTTCCTCCTCACCACCCTTATTCTCACTATTCTCTCATTTGGTTCAATCATAAGGTTCAAGGAGGGCCGTCAGGATTAAGAGATGAAAAAGGCATATACAGTTTTACTCGTAGCGTTAAGCATTATTGTTCTGTCATGGTTTCTTCCGTGGCTCTATTGGATAATCTTCCCGGTCGGCGGTTCAGATCCGTTCATAGCATATTCGCCTGTCAGCGGTCAGATGATAGTTTCCGAGATGGGCGATGAGAAAGTACCACTCATCTATGCTCTTGATTCGGAAGGCGGACGTCAGCCGGGTACATTCACCCGCGAGGAGCGAGATTCATTGCTCCCTCAGATCTACTATACCCAGCTGATGGCCCGTGAGGCTCTCCCAGATACTATTGCCGGAGTCGAGGTGAGTGTCCCGGCTTTCAAACACAGTCAGTGGGTGTTTTCATCGATCCCACGTGATATAAATAAGGTTCACCCAGAAGTTTATATGATCATGGAATCCATGCCAGCACGCGTGGATCTTGAAGATCCGACGGAGGTGTTTCGTTTCCGCGACGGTCAGGTTCAGTTCATCGACATGGAGACCAATGCCGTCAATGAATCCCGCTCGAAGCGATTTACCGACATTTTCAATGACCGTGAATTTAAGCTTCCTGTCAAAAGTTTCTCGGCCAATATCACGAGCCGTAAGCCTTATGACGAGGGTTATCTCATGGCCGATGCTGCCGGTGATCTCTATCACCTGAAGATGCAGGCCGGTCGTCCTTATCTCATGAAGGTGATCAAGCCTGATTCGGTCAGAGTGGCTCATGTGTTCGTCATGGAGAATGTCGATAACCGCCACCTCGGTTTCATGACGGATGACAATGACAACCTTTACATCATCGAACGTGAGGGCTACCGTATCGTTCCTTTGGCGGTAGGAAAGGTTGATCCTGAAAAAGACCGCATTTCGGTGGTCAAGAATCTGTTCAATATGATAGTCAAGATCACATCCCCCGAAGGCGTGCGTTGGACAGCTATTGATTCGGACGATTATAGCCGTCTTGCCGGTTATACCGCTCCATATAATGAAAGTCTTACGGAAAAGATAGCCTCATATATATTCCCTTATGAGCTTTCGTTCACGTCTGTCAGCGACTGTTACGCTTCACCGAGAGTCGAGGGCATTTCTTGGCGTGCACTTTTTCTCAATGCTGTGCTGGCTCTTGCGGTGTTCATAGTGGTGCGTCGCCGTCAGGAATCAACTGTCGTGGGATCGCTCACTGCTGTTGTCGTCACTTTCGTGTTCGGTATCTTTGCATTTATCCCTATGATACTTATAAAGAACTGAACTGTATAATTGATATCCGTGTCTAAACGTTCAATAGATAAAAGTTTAATATATTTATAATTACAAAAATGAAAAAGACATCAATTTTCACACTTCTTGCATTCGTCTGCATGATCATGATTTCGTGTGGCGGTTCATCTAATGGTTCATCAACCGACAATTCGACTGCGGCTCTCAATGTCGATGAGGTTCTTGCCAATCCCGACAATTATCTTGGCGATACCATAGTCATTGAAGGTGTGTGCTCCCATCTTTGCGCTCATGGCGGGAAGAAAGCATTTATCGCCGGTTCGGCTGACAGCATTATGCTCCGCTGCGAGGCATTCCCTCTGATGGGAGAGCCTTTCCCAAAGAGCGTTGTACGCCGTCCTCTTCAGGTAAAAGGTATCCTCCGCGAGGAACGTGTTGACGAGAATACCATTCAGGAAATGATCCGCAGAAATGAGGAGGCTCAGGCTGCTGCAAATGTCAACGGTGAGCTTACCGATGCCGCTCCTGCCAAAGCTGAGAGCGGTTGTGCTACCGAACGTACGGCCAAGGGACAGCGTAATCTCACTACATTTGAAGAACGCATCAATGACTTCCGTACCAAAATCGCTGCCCGTCAGGAAAAGGAGGGTAAACCTTATCTCTCATACTACTTCCTTGAGGCTTCATCCTATGAAGTCCTGCCGGAATAATCCACTGTCAACCGATTTGATTAGATATAGAACTTAGCTGTTAAAACGCAGAGGATATGTCAAAAACAAACTGACATACCCTCTGTTTTTTATTCAAGATAGTTTTAGTATAATTAGTTTGCAGGATGCGGCGTAATAGGCTCATGGAGGTGAAAATACCAATGCTAAACCGCGAAGCGGTGATGCAATCATAGCTCCACATCGACAAAGCGGAGGTTGAAAAAATTGACCGTAGGGAAATTTTTCATGCCGTAGCGCGGGAGGTGTGGGGTTGGTTGGCAATACCAAAGAAGTCGGCGTCGAAGACGTCGGATAGAGGAGTAGCATTTAGGGATCTACTGAAACACTATTGTCTGTGAAATGACAAAAAACTTTGTCCGACGTCTTCGACGCCGATATTATTTAATCATAGCCCCACGCCTCGTCGTTACCGGACAATACTCGCCCTGATGGGCTTCGTTGTCCGGTAACTCCTCGTGGTGGGGCTATGATTGCACCACCGCTTCGCGGTTTATTATAATAGATGTATCTCCTCTTGTAATTTGATGCGTCATTGTGGACGCTTAATCAGATTTATGTATCAACTTATCGTTTGCCATAGCTCTCCGTCGGTTCGGCTGCTATGCCGGCCGGAGTGTCGGAGATGGTGTAGGAGTCATTGCTGTGCGGGCTGATTATCTTATTGTAGATGGCTTCCAGTGAGGCTTCGCGCTCCTTGGAGTTTCGTAACGAGCACTCCCACACGCGTATCACTCTCCATCCGAGAAGCCGGAGATCGACATCGTTGCGATAGTCGCGCGCGATGTTCAGATTGATCTTATGTCGCCAGAAATCGACATTGCTCTTTGGCAGACGGAAATAACGGCAATCCTTGTGTCCATGCCAGAAACATCCATCTACAAACACCACAGTACGGTATTTCCTGAAAACAATGTCCGGACTTCCCGGAAGTCGTGAATTATTGACACGGTAGCGCAAACCTTTGGCATGGAGGAAGCGTCGCACGATCATTTCAGGACGCGTATCCTTACCATGTATCGCAGCCATACATCTGCTGCGTTCTTCTGGGGTCATTACATCGGTCAAGGTGAGGAGGAGTTTGGTTAAGCAGTGATAGGTATCATCGGTTGAGATACATCTCGTCGTAATAACTCTCGTAGTCACCGGAAGTAATATTGTCCATCCATTCCTGATGGTCGAGATACCAACGGACGGTTTTCTCGATACCCTCCTCGAATTGCAGTGATGGTTCCCAGCCGAGTTCTTTCTGGAGCTTGCGTGAATCTATTGCATAGCGCATGTCGTGGCCGGGACGATCAGTGACGTAGGTTATGAGATGGTCACTCGTGCCCTCCGGATTTCCGAGAAGCCGATCGACAGTCCGTATGATCACGCGGATGAGATCGATATTCTTCCACTCGTTGAAACCACCTATATTATATGTGTCACCGGCTTTACCTTTATGGAAAATAAGGTCGATCGCACGTGCATGATCCTCGACAAAAAGCCAGTCACGGACATTCTCACCCTTGCCATAGACAGGGAGCGGCTTTCCATTGCGGATATTATTGATGAAAAGGGGGATCAGTTTTTCAGGGAACTGGTAAGGGCCGTAATTATTTGAGCAGTTCGTGACGAGTGTGGGCATTCCGTAAGTGTCGTGATATGCCCTGACGAAATGATCACTCGATGCCTTCGAAGCCGAGTAGGGGGAATGCGGGTTGTACTTGGTGGTTTCGAGGAAAAATTCCGTACCGAATGCCTTATGATGTTCAGCCGATGAAGCGGCGGTAGAGAAAGGCGACGGGATACCTTCGGGATGGGTTAAGGCAAGTGCGCCATAGACTTCATCAGTAGATATGTGGTAGAATAGTTTCCCGGCATAGCCCTCCGGCAGAGATTCCCAGCGTTCGCGGGCAGCCTGAAGGAGCGCGAGTGTACCCATTACGTTGGTTCGGGCAAAAGTGAAAGGATCTTTGATGGATCTGTCAACATGACTCTCTGCAGCAAGATGGATCACACCGTCGATCATATACTCTGCAAACACGCGGCGCATTTCATCAAGGTCCGCGATATCAGCCTTGACAAAGACATAGTTGTCGCGCTTCTCGATATCCTTGAGGTTGGCAAGATTGCCGGCGTAAGTCAGTTTGTCGAGATTGACTATCCGGTAATCGGGATATTTATTGACAAAAAGACGCACCACATGATTCCCGATGAATCCTGCACCGCCGGTGATGAGGATATTGCGTTTGTAGAGTTTATTCATTGCTGTCGGATTTGAGGTTGAGGATACATTTTCGTAGCGAATCCACCCAATAGGGTATTTCCTGCCCGAATGTCTGTTTGAATTTAGTCTTGTCGAGCACTGAGAATGACGGACGCGTCACGGCAGAAGGAAATTCGTTGCTGTGACAGGGTTGAATGTTGCAGGTGTGCGCTGTTCCGTCCGGATTACGCATGGATCCCGCCAGTTCACACGACATTTTTGCAAGGTCAAACCATGAGCAGACTCCCTCGTTGGAGTAATTGTAGATACCGTCCGCTTCCTTATACTTTCCGGAATCGATGATCCCGACAATTGCTTCCGCAAGATCGCCGGCGTATGTCGGAGAGCCGATCTGATCAAACACCACATTCAGTCCGTCGCGCTTTGCGGCAAGACCGAGAATGGTTTTTACGAAGTTCTTACCATATTCCGAATAAAGCCATGCCGTACGCAGGATGATGTGGCGACATCCACTTGCCATGATGGCTTCTTCACCATGAAGCTTTGTCCGTCCGTAAGCCCCGGTAGGATTGACGGGTTCATCCTCCGTGCGCGGAAGATTTCCCGTGTTGCCTCCGAAGACGTAATCGGTCGAGATGTGTATGAGCGGTATTCCAGCCATCTTTGCTGCATGGGCAAGATATCCGGCAGCCGTGGCATTGATCAGTTCCGCAATGTCTTCCTGCTGTTCGGCCCGTTCCACATCCGTGAAAGCCGCGCAGTTGACGATCAGTTGGAAGTCGTTGGCACTTACTCCGAGTTCAACCGCTTCCTTATCCGTGATGTCTATGTCATCGGCATCAGTGAATATGTATTCGTTATGTGAGTTGGCGGAAGCGTTGCGGAGACATGTGCCGAGCTGGCCGTTTCCACCGGTGACGAGGATTCTCATAAGCAGGAAAAAATAAGGTCTGTCCTAAAATCAGAAATTTAACACCGTGCGGAAAAAATGGTTGATTCCGCACGATGCTAAATTTCGGTGTGTATTGCAACTTGGACGTGGAATTATCACTGAAATGATATTTCACACTGAAATGATATTTCAAGTGTCCATTATTACGTCCATTCCGAGGAAAAATTCTTTAGAGAACTTTCTTGTAAAGCTCGACTACGTCCTCGATGGTCACGTCGCGGGGGTTGCCCGGAGTGCATACGTCAGCGATAGCCTGCTCGGAGAGAGCGGGGATATCCTTTTCGGTAATGTTGATCTCAGAAAGGTGCTGGGGGATACCGACCTTGATCGAGAGTGCCTTGACGGCATCGCAAGCAGCCTGAGCGGCTTCCTCGCGGGTCATGCCGCTGATGTCAACACCCATAGCCTCTGCGATGGCAGGATACTTGTCGAGACATGCAGGCATGTTCCACTCCATGATGGTGGGGAGAAGGAGGGCGTTGGCCACACCGTGGGGGACATCAAAGAGTGAGCCGAGGGGATGTGCCATACCGTGAACGAGGCCGAGACCTACGTTGGAAAATGCCATACCTGCGATGTACTGAGCTACGGCCATTGCGTCGCGGGCCTCTGCGTTCGAAGGCTCTGCCACTGCGGTCGGGAGGTTACGGCTGATCATACGGATAGCCTCGATCTCGAACATATCGCTCATTGCCCATGCACCCTTGGTGATGTAGCCTTCGATTGCGTGAGTGAGGGCATCCATACCGGTAGCGGCTGTGAGCGAAGCGGGGAGCGAGTACATGAGTTCTGCGTCAACGATGGCAACTGCGGGGATATCGTTGGGATCGACGCACACCATCTTCTTCTGATTCTCTTCGTCGATGATCACATAGTTGATGGTTGTTTCAGCTGCAGTTCCGGCAGTAGTCGGGAGAGCTACGATGGGCACGCACTTGTTTGTGGTAGGAGCGCAGCCTTCGAGCGAAACGATGTCAGCAAATTCAGGATTGTTGATGACGATACCGACAGCCTTGGCTGTGTCGATGGATGAACCGCCACCGATGGCGATAATGAAGTCAGCACCTGATTTCTTGTAAGCCTCGATACCGTTCTTGACGTTGGTGACGGTGGGGTTGGGCTTGACATCGCTGAAAATCTCGTAGGGGATACCGGCTGCATCAAGCACGTCGGTTACCATTTTTGCTACACCGAATTTCACAAGACCTGCGTCAGTGACGATAAACGCTTTATTTTTACCGAGACGTTTTACGACTTCGGGAAGCTCTTTGCGAGCACCCGGTCCGAAGTATGAAACTTCATTGAGGATAAATCTGTGGATCATGTCAGATAGTAAGTTAATTTATACGAATTTTTGAGTTTTCAGGCTCAAAAGGGTGTTTCGAAATTATTGAATGCCGGATGTCGCAGATCCTTGTCGGACAGGATGGCTTTTGATGGATCTATGCGCCAGTCGATTCCCAGTGCCGGATCAAGCGGAGAGATGCCTCCTTCGCTTTCGGGTGCATAGAAGTTGTCACATTTGTACTGGAACACCGCCACGTCGCTCAGCACGGAAAAACCGTGGGCGAAACCATGAGGCACGAAGAACTGCAACTTGTTTTCCTCGGTAAGTTCGGCGGCTACATATTTTCCGTAGGTCGGCGATCCTTTTCGCAGATCTACCGCTACATCCAGCACTGCACCGCGCACACATCTTACGAGTTTCGCCTGTGTGAATGGCGGACGCTGGAAATGGAGACCGCGGATAACCCCGAAAGTCGATGCGGACTCATTATCCTGTACGAAGTTGACCGGCTCCACGAGACGGTTGAACTCTCGCTGCGAGTAGCTTTCGAAAAAATAGCCGCGCGAATCCGTAAAGATACGGGGTTTGAGCATCACCACTCCTTCGATTTCTGTCTTGATAACTTCCATTGTTACGCTTGATAGGCTTGATGTCGATTATGAGTTGGTGATTAGTTTCATGAGATACTGTCCGTACTGGTTTTTAAGCATCGGTCGGGCTATTTCCTCCAGTCTCTTGCTGTCGATCCAGCCGTTGCGGTAAGCGATTCCTTCCAGACAGGCTATCTTGAGACCCTGACGCTTTTCAAGCACTTCTACATAGATCGATGCTTCGGCCAGAGAGTCATGCGTACCGGTGTCGAGCCAAGCGAAACCGCGTGGGAGTGTTTTCACCTTCAGCTCCCCGTCCTTGAGAAAGGTCTGGTTGACGGTGGTTATCTCCAGTTCTCCGCGTGCGGAAGGCTTTATCGTAGAGGCCACTTCGACGACTTTATTCGGGTAGAAGTACAGACCGGTAACCGCGTAGTTGGATTTCGGATGCTCAGGTTTTTCTTCGATCGAAAGGCAATTCCCCTCATTGTCAAACTCAGCCACTCCATAGCGTTCGGGGTCGCTGACCCAGTAGCCGAACACGGTTGCCTTGCCGTCAGTCTCCGCGGCTTGGACGGCATCGCGGAGCAGCGATGTGAAACCTGCGCCATGAAATATGTTGTCGCCGAGCACGAGGCACACCGAATCGTCACCAATGAAATCCCGACCAATAATGAAGGCTTGCGCGAGACCGTCGGGCGATGGCTGTTCGGCATATTCGAATCTTACGCCGAAATCAGAGCCGTCGCCGAGCAGACGGCGGAATGCGGGGAGATCCGTCGGAGTGGATATTATAAGTATATCACGTATCCCGGCAAGCATAAGGGTCGATATCGGATAATAGACCATAGGCTTGTCGTAGATAGGGAGCAACTGTTTGCTGACCCCCTTTGTGATGGGATAGAGGCGGGTGCCTGACCCTCCTGCCAGAACGATTCCTTTCATGGGGTTGCTACTGTCGGGACTATTCTTGTGCAAATATAGTCAAAAGTCACCACATATTCGAGTGGGATTGTAGAAAAAATCGACAGGCTTATGCAAATAGTTAAATTGAATGCTTGGCATCGGCTGAATTCTTATCAAAGGTTGCCGGATGAGGATTTTTTACGCCTTGACGGAGGGTTTTGTTTCGAAATTTGGAGTTAAAATTGTAATTTAGCGATGAATTTTGGATGATCAGTTCATCCGTTTAGTGCATAAACTTTAATAAGCCACATAATACCATAAGGAAAATGAATATCCGTCAAATAATTTCCTCACTCCTCCTCTCGGTCTCCGTTCTCACAGTCTCTGCAGAGACATATATGCTTGACAATCAGACGCGCTATGACTCCGTCAAAGGTTACGGTTATGACCGGATTCCGACCCCTGCGGCGGGGAGTACGGATCCGTATTACTACTCTGTCCGTGTGCCTGATGGGAATTACAAGGTTACTTTTGACCTCGGAAGTGATAAGCGCGCGGCAAATACCACTGTCCGCGCAGAGTCACGCCGTCTTCTTGTCGAAAACCTCCCTACTAAGAAAGGAGAATCCGTAAAAAAGACTTTTATAATCAACAAGCGCAATCCGCGCATATCCGATAAGGAGCGCGTGACGCTGAAACCGCGTGAGAAGTCTAAACTCAATTGGGACGATGTGCTGACCTTCGAGATCAATGGTTCTGCACCTGCCTGCAGAAGCATAACCGTCGAACCTGCGGATACGAGCGTGACCACTGTATATCTCTGCGGAAATTCCACCGTGGTCGATCAGGAATATGAACCTTGGGCGAGCTGGGGACAGATGTTGCCGCGTTTCTTCGATGATCAGGTAGCCGTGGCCAACTATGCCGAGAGCGGTGAGTCCGCGCTGAATTTTATTAATGCCAAACGCCTGAAGCGGGCTTTGCGTGACGCACGTCCCGGCGACTGGTTCTTCGTTGAGTTCGGTCACAACGATCAGAAAATCAAACGATCCGGAAGCGGGGCATACTATTCGTTCATGACAAATCTTAAAACCATCATGGATGAGGTGAAGAAAAAAGGTGCTAACATCGTCTTCGTCACACCGACCCGCCGTAGAGTCTTTGACTCTTATGGTTCGACGGTAAATACCCACGAGGACTATCCCGATGCCATGCGTTGGATTGCCGCGAAGGAAAATGTACCGCTCATCGAGCTGAACGGTATGACGGCAAGACTCTATGAGACTCTCGGTGTTGAAGGATCGAAAAAAGCTTTCGCCCATTATCCGATGGGCAGTTTCCCCGGTCAGGAGCAGGCTTTGGAGGACAACACGCATTTCAACCCTTACGGAGCATATCAGATCAGCAAATGTGTCATAGAAGGTATGCGCACTGCCGCTCCGGGACTTTTCATGCACATAGTGGATTTTGATTCGTATGATCCTTCACGTCCTGATTCCGTCGGGGACTTCTACTGGGCTCCGGCTCCATTCTGCGAGAACGAGAAACCGGAGGGGAATTGAGCGCGCGTAGAGGACCTACACTATAAATAGACTTACACTAATAAATATATGTATATTTGCGGGAGCGGATAAGTTATGATAAGATATATAGGTGCGGCCTTATTGCTACTGCTGTCAGGCATTGTCTGTCGCGATGATGCCACGGCGGCAGTTCATATTTTTGACGGACGGAATCCCGTAACGTTCAACTCTCCCGCATGGGCTTCCCGGCCTGTCCCTGAGAAAGCGGCGGAGATGTTTGAATCGGACATGACCGATGTTACCGGTCTGTATCCTCTACGGGTTGATCGAACTGAAGCTGCCATCCGCATATATAATCTTTCGGCCATCACTGAGACTGAAACCGACGAACTCAGAGCTGCGGATATTGATCTGTCCGAACTTCGGGGGCGTAGTGACGCATTCTGCCTGAAGGTTCATGACGGCAAGCTCTATGCTGTCGGAGCGGATGACCGTGGGACGGCCTACGCTATTCTTGAGATATCACGTCTCGCGGGGGTCTCACCATGGGTGTGGTGGAACGACTCTCGTTCTCTTCGTCGTGATGATATAGAATTGCCGGATGACTATGTGTCATATCAATCTCCGTCCGTCGAGTATCGCGGGATCTTCCTTAACGATGAGGATTGGTCGTTGCAGCCTTGGAGCTGGAGGACTTTTGAGAAAGATCAGGAGCCGGGAACTATAGGCGCACGGACATATAAGGAGATATTCAAATTGCTGCTGCGTCTGCGGGCCAACATTATATGGCCTGCTATGCATCCATCGACCAAGCCGTTCTATTTCGTGGCCGGCGCAAAAGAGACGGCTGACAGTTTCGGCATAGCGATAGGGACATCTCATTGCGAACCCTTGATGCGTAACAACGTCGGCGAATGGAAGGAGAGTGAGCGCGGCCCTTACAATTATATTACCAACCGTGCATCAGTGGTTGACTATTGGTCTGAACGGTTGATGGAAGCGGGAGGTTATGAGAACATATATACGATAGGTATGCGCGGCATCCACGACGGTTACATGGAGGGGGTGAAGACTATGGACGAGCGCGTCGCGGCTCTTCGTGATGTCATCAGTGATCAGCGTTCATTATTGCGACAGTATGTTGATACAGCTGTCACATCCGTTCCGCAAATATTCATTCCGTATAAGGAGGTGCTTGAGATCATGGACAACGGATTGGAGATCCCGGAAGACGTGACACTCGTGTGGTGTGACGATAACTATGGTCACATTTCGCGTCTCAGTGATTCCATTCAGCAGCAGCGCAAGGGCGGGGCAGGGATCTACTATCATCTGAGCTACTGGGGGCGACCGCATGATTATCTGTGGCTCGGCACTACGCAGCCGGGGCTCGTGTATAAGGAGATGAGTAATGCCTATTGTCATAATGCACGAAAGATATGGATCGCCAATGTACACGACCTTAAAACATCCTCCTATCCGCTCGAACTTTTCCTTGACATGGCATGGGACATTGATGCCGTCAAGTCGATCGGTGTCGGAGAGCATCTTGCCTTATGGCTTGAACGTGAATTTGGTGAGGCAGCTGGAACGGCTCTGATGGCGGTGATGTATGAGTATTATCGGCTGGGCAACATCCGTCGGCCGGAACATACGGGATGGTCACAGGTGGAACTTAACCGTAAGATCTATCCTCGCGGACGTTCGCAGGTGGGCGATACGGATTTCAGTTTCACGGAATTCGGGGGCGAGGCTGACCGTTATCTTGAAGCTTACGATTCAATTATACTGAAGGTGAATGAGATTGAAGCTGCTGTCCGTCCGGAGAGGCACGACACTTATTTCGCTCAGATGAAATATCCTGTGTCGGCAGCCGGATTGATGGCGAGAAAGATGCTTGAGGCCCAACGTGCGCGATCATACGCGATGGGGCAGAGCGATGCATCGCTTTGGGGACGCGACAGCCTCATGTTTCAAGCATGTGCCCGAAGTATGGATGCATATCAAAAAATCCGTCGGCTTACGGCTTTTTACAATGATTCGCTTGCCGCCGGGAAATGGAAACACTCCATGTGTATGAATCCGCGTGATCTCTGCGTGTTCAATCCTCCTGTGCTCCCTGTCGGTCTGACGGAAGAGGAGATCATGCGTTACCTTTCTCCAGCAAATTTAAAAGTCAATTCATCTTCAATTGTCGGCTTCGGTCCTTCCACAGGATGGACTGCACGCAACGGTGACTCCTATGATTCCGCAACTTTCTCTCCTGCTCCTGTCTTTATGCTCGGTCACAGCATGAACGCAGTGCCTCTTCCAAAAGGCGAGAGTCTGATGTTTGATTTCGATGTTGATAGTGATGGCAAGGCATATCTGCTGACGGCTCTCATCCCGACGCAACCAACCGATAACGGGGAGCTGCGGATAGCAATCAGTATCGACGGAGGTGAACGGCAGACAGTAAGCATCCGCGAAAAGGGCAGGACTGACAGATGGAAAGAAAATGTGTTGCGTAATCAGGCACGCGTAACGACAGCGCATGATCTTAAAAAGGGTCGTCACCGGATCGCAGTCACTGCGCTTGATGACAATATAATCCTCGATCAGCTTATGCTCGATAGCAAAAAAGATAGGAAATTCTATGTGGTCCCGGTCTCGCCGTCACGTCCGCGTTGAATGCATAGGGCGTTGCCGGAAAGTTTATGGATTCTATAAAATAATAGGGGTATAGAAAAAGAGCTTTGAAATTATAATTTCAAAGCTCTTTTTCAAGTGTCCGAGATGAGATTCGAACTCACACAGTCTTACGACCACTACCCCCTCAAAGTAGCGTGTCTACCAATTCCACCACCCGGACGATTAAATGTCAGCCAATATGGTTATTGACGTTCATTCAGATATTTTCCTGAGCACTTTTTATGAAAAACCGCTGTTCTTTTCAACCGGATAGCTCCGGAGTGCTACTGTAAGATCCTTTCAATGAAAAATCCTGATTAGTAAAACCATAATCAGGATTTTTTGAAGTGTCCGAGATGAGATTCGAACTCACACAGCCTTACGGCCACTACCCCCTCAAAGTAGCGTGTCTACCAATTCCACCACCCGGACGAAAAATGTCTGTCAATGTGTTATGCGCAT
>NZ_JAIDBW010000016.1:0-63099 GCF_029056165.1 Duncaniella sp.
GTACCGAGAAGACCGACGAGAGTACCGAGAGTGGTGAGGGTAGCGACGATGGGGAGGTTCTGCTGGAGAGCGGGCATTTCGAGAGCGGTAGCTTCTTCAACAGTCTTCTGAAGGTTGGCAACCTTCTGCTCTTTGGTGAGGACGGTGTTCTTGTCCATTTCCTGATAGCTTACGAGAGCGGCAGCAACAACAGCGGCAACTGAACCCTTCTGGCCTTTGCAGAGATCCATAGCACCCTGAATGTTACCGGCAGCGAGACATTTCTTAACGCCGCTAACGAACTTCTCAATAGAACCTTTACCCTTTGCAGAAGAGAGGGCGATCCAACGTTCAACAGAAAGAACGATAACAGTAAGGAAGAGAGTCTGAAGAATAGGCACGATGAAACCACCTTTGTAGATAGTGCCCCAGAGGTCGATGGGGTGACCTTCCTCGAAGTGTGATTCATGACCGAACCAGAAGATGAAGAGGCAGAGTGCTACTACGAAGCAGGCAAGGATCACGAAGAATGCGTTCTTGATGCCGGCTACGTTGCTTTTGTTGTTAGCGTTAGCCTTTGCGGGCTGTGCGGGATTAGGCTTTTGAGCTTCCATAATTTGTAATTACTAAAGATTTTAAGTTTGTTTGGTTTATTATTATTAGTTTGATGATTCTTTGGTAAGTTTTTAAGGTGAGCTTTAAATGGTATCGATTTCAGATATCCATCCGAAAAATGGATGTCAAACGATAATGCAAAATTAAAAGGAAAAATCGGTGTTTGCAAACGTTTTGCCGCTTTTTTTTCCTACGGAAGAACTAAAGGTCAAATTATGAGGGCTGAAAAACGTTTTTAGCTTGATATTAATCTTAATTCAGTTAAATCTTATTAAGTAATATTCAATTATATTTATTACCTTTGTGCTTTCCATATTAAACAGGTACAATCAATAATTCCATATCATTACGGATGAGAAGGACTATCAACCTAAAGAAAGGTTTAAACCTAAATCTTGTCGGTGGCTTGGGTTCGGATGCTCCGGTCGCCATTCCTCTTCCCGCCCGCGTTGCTGTGGTGCCCGATGATTTTCCGGGTTTCCTGCCTAAGCTCGATGTGGCTGAGGGTGACAGGGTGGAGTGCGGTTCACCCCTGCTTCGTGATAAAAATGACGGACGCATCAAGCTCGTCGCTCCTATGGGGGGCACGGTCGAGGCTGTGGTCCGCGGTGCGCGCCGCAAGATAGAGCGCGTTGTGGTCAAGGTCGATCCGTCGGCCGGAACAGCCGGTATGACACCTTTTGATACTGCTGATGCCGCTACTGTGACCGAGGCTCTGATGGCCTCCGGTCTGTGGGCCATGATGCGCCGCCGTCCATACGATATTGTGCCTTTGCCGGATGATAAGCCGCGGTCAGTGATGGTGACTGCTATGGATACGGCCCCGCTCGCTCCGTCGCTCGAAAAAATGGTGGCTGACCGTCGCACTGATGTCGAGGCCGGAATCCGCGCTCTCTCCAAGTTATCGGCCGGCCCTATATATATAGGAATAGAACAAGGTTCCTCACTGCCCGATTTTTCAGGGGCTGAGATGGTGGAGTTTCCGCGCCTGCATCCGGCAGGAAATCCCGGAGTGCAGATGGCCAACATTGATCCGGTCAATAAGGGTGAGGTCGTGTGGACGCTCGATATCGTCACGCTTGCGCGCATCGGACATCTCGCAATGACCGGTCAGGCTGACTGGAGCGTCGATGTGGCTGTCACAGGCAGTGAGGTCAATGCTCCGAGGATAGAAAAGACAGTTGCCGGTGCGGCTCTTGAGACTGTTCTTGAGGGTGAGCTGCAGGCCGGTGCGGAACACCTGCGCGTGATTTCAGGTAATGTGCTTACAGGTGTGCCCGTCGGTAAGGACGGATTCCTTCGTTTCCCCTACCGTCAGGTAACCGTGATCCCCGAAGGCGATAATGCTGACGAATTCATGGGCTGGGCTTCAATGAGTCCTTCGAAGATGAGTGTCAGTCCTTCGTTCATCGGACGTTTCCTTAACCGTAAGTTCAAGCCCGACGCACGTATTAACGGAGGTCGGAGGGCCATGATAATGTCGGGTGAGTATGACAAGGTGTTTCCGATGGATATCCTGCCTGAATATCTGGTAAAGGCTATCCTTGCCAAAGACATTGACCGCATGGAGGCACTCGGCATCTACGAGGTCGCTCCGGAGGATTTCGCGCTTGCGGAATATGTCGATCCTTCGAAGCTTGAGTTGCAGAAGATAGTCCGTGAGGGTCTCGACTATCTCCGAAGTGAAGTCTGAAAACCTTATCTCCGAATCAAAATCCTAACAATGAAATCGCTAAGAAATTATCTTGACAGAATCAAGCCCAATTTCGAGCCCGACGGAAAGCTTCATGCTTTCCATAGCGTGTTCGACGGACTTGAGACGTTTCTCTACACTCCAAACACTACTTCGACTTCAGGCGTGAATGTCCATGACAGCCTCGACTCGAAGCGTGTGATGATAATAGTGGTGCTTGCACTGATGCCCTGCCTTCTGTTCGGCATGTACAATGCAGGCTATCAGAACTGGCTGGCTGCGGGGGCTACAGATTTTCCCTTCTGGCAGCTCATGGCCTACGGCTTCCTTGCCGTGCTTCCGAGAATCATCGTGGCTTACGTGGTCGGCCTCGGTATTGAATTTGTCGTGGCCCAGTGGCGTCACGAGGAGATTCAGGAAGGATTCCTTGTGACAGGTATCCTCATTCCGCTGATCTGTCCGGTGGAGACTCCTCTATGGATGCTCGCGGTTGCTACGGCTTTCTCCGTAATCTTCGTGAAGGAAGTGTTCGGCGGTACGGGATATAATATCTTCAACGTCGCGCTTGTCACCCGTGCGGTGCTCTTCTTCGGCTATCCGGCCCAGATGAGCGGCGACAAGGTCTTTGTTTCATCACGCGCCATCTGCGGACTCGGTTTCGATCTGCCCGATGGTTTTTCGGGTGCTACTCCGCTGGGGCAGATAGCGTCGTTCACCGGTGGTAATCTCGAACTTCTCAATCTCAAGGGTAATCCCATCAGCACTTGGGATGCTTTCCTCGGACTGATACCCGGTTCGTTTGGCGAGACATCCACGCTGGCAATACTTCTCGGAGCTGTGCTGCTGTTGGCTACCGGTATAGCGTCGTGGCGCATCATGCTCAGTGTCATTGCCGGTGGTCTTTTCATGGGGTGGGTGGCAAATGTTTTCCAGACCCCGACCTATCCGGCTTCGTTTCTCGATCCGTTTGACCAGTTGCTGTTTGGCGGCTTCGCTTTTGCGGCGGTCTTCATGGCTACCGATCCGGTGACGGCTGCACGCACGAATCCCGGAAAGTATGTCTATGGTTTCCTTGTCGGAGTGGTAGCGGTGCTCATCCGCACGTACAACAACGGTTATCCCGAAGGTGCGATGCTTGCCGTGCTTCTTGCCAATGCTCTCGCACCGCTGATCGACTACTGTGTAGTCCAGCTTAATGTGTCGCGCCGTATGCGCCGTCAGAGACGGACAGCCGCCTGACGCAAATGTGATGCAGAGGATGTGTCACAATCTCACATAAAAAACGAAATCCAACAGCTATCACGCTCAATTCAGAATCAGTTTTATGAATAAGCAAAGCAATACATACACCATAATATATATAATAGTCCTCGTTGTGGTGGTCGGTACGGCTCTCGCTGCTACGTCGCTTGCGCTCCGCGGACGCCAGCAGGACAATGTCAATGCCGACAAGATGAGTCAGATCCTCAATGCGGCCCTGATCACTCCTGACAAGCAGAATGTTGTGGCTGAGTTTGACAAATATATCACCGAGCAGTTTGTGGTCAATGACCGCGGTGAGCGCATGGAAGGTGTCGATGCATTCAATGTCAATGTCGCGGCGCAGAGCAAACTCGGTGCTGACCGCCGTGAGCTTCCGGTGTTTGTCTGCACTACTCCCGACGGTGCTGTGAAGTATATCGTGCCGGTATATGGAGCAGGACTCTGGGGCCCGATCTGGGGCTATGTGGCTTTTGACAGCGACGGCTCGACAATCTATGGTGCTTATTTCGCACATCAGGGTGAGACTCCGGGTCTCGGTGCGGAAATCGAAAAACCGGCTTTCAGCAGTCAGTTCGAAGGCAAGCAGGTGTTCAAGGACGGTCATTTCCGTCCGGTAGCGGTTGTCAAGGCCGGTCAGCAGCCTCTCAACGGCGAGGATTATGTAGATGGAATTTCCGGAGGTACGATCACGTCGAAGGGTGTCGGAGCTATGCTTGACAACTGTCTGACTCCTTACAGAAAGTTCCTGCAGGGTCTCGCACAGGCTGCACAGTGATCTGCTGCGACTAAACGAACCGTTACCAAAAGTTTTATAGCATACAAAACCATTATTTCATCCGTCATGGCTGAGAAAATCAATAATAAAGAGGTACTGTTCAATCCTCTGTCAAAAAATAATCCGGTGGTGGTGCAGATCCTCGGCATCTGCTCGGTTCTCGCCGTAACCGCCAAGCTCGAACCCGCGATAGTGATGGGCGTTTCGGTGATCGCCGTGCTCGCGTTTGCCAACGTCATCATCTCGCTCCTGCGCAACACTATCCCGACAAATATCCGTATCATCGTTCAGCTCGTGGTCGTGGCCGGACTTGTGGTCATCGTCGATCAGGTGCTGAAGGCTTATGCCTACGATGCTTCCAAACAGCTGTCGGTGTTCATCGGTCTGATCATTACCAACTGTATCCTCATGGGTCGCCTCGAAGCATTTGCGATGGCTAATAAGCCGTGGCCTTCATTCCTCGACGGGGTGGGCAACGGTATCGGTTATGCGATCATACTTGTTATCGTCGGCTTTTTCCGCGAACTTCTCGGAAGCGGCACGCTCCTCGGCTATCAGGTGATTCCGCAGAGCTTCTATGATGCCGGCTATGTCAACAACGGACTTATGATCCTCCCACCGATGGCCCTTATACTCGTGGCATGCATCATCTGGGTGCAGCGTAGCTACAACAAGGATCTTCAGGAGGATAACTGATGCGTAAAGCAGATATAATATATTAGTAGTTCACTCATCTAAATTTTACCATACGTGGAAAATTTCAATATATTCATAAGGTCGATTTTTGTCGATAACATGATTTTCGCCTACTTCCTTGGCATGTGCTCATTCATAGCCGTGTCAAAGAACGTAAAGACCGCATTCGGTCTTGGAGTAGCCGTGACGTTCATGCTTGTGGTGACTCTGCCGGTCAATTATCTGCTCCAGACCTACGTGCTGAGTGCTGGCGCGCTGACTTGGCTCGGTCCGGAGTATGCCGATGTTGATCTGAGCTTCCTGTCGCTCATAATGTTTATTGCTGTGATCGCGTCGATGACGCAGCTCGTCGAGATGACCGTCGAGAAGTACAGTCCCGCGCTCTACTCGTCGCTCGGTATCTTCCTTCCTCTCATCGCGGTCAACTGTGCCATCCTCGGTGGATCGCTTTTCATGCAGCAGCGCGATTTTCCGAGCGTATGGACGGCCGTGTGTGCCGGTGGAGGCTGGGGACTTGGCTGGTTGCTCGCCATCACTGCCATAGCGGCAATCCGCGAGCGCATCGCCACCTACTCAAATATTCCCCGTCCGCTACGCGGAGTCGGCATAACTTTCATACTGACCGCTCTCATGGGCATAGCCTTCATGAGCTTCCTCGGTATCAAGATCTGACCTCCTCCCAACGGGATTTCATTCAGTAGTCACACATCGTTAATCAGATAATCAAGATTATGTTAACCATACTTTCAGGTGTAAGCATCTTCCTTATCATCACTCTTCTGCTGGTGATGATCCTCCTGCTTGCCAAGAAATATCTTGTCCATTCGGGCAAGGTGAAAATCACCATCAATTCCGATACCGTTGTCGAGGCTGAGTCAGGGAAGCCGCTGCTATCCACTCTTGCCGATCAGAATATCTTCCTTCCGTCGGCCTGCGGTGGTAAGGGTAGCTGCGGTCAGTGCAAGTGTCAGGTCTTTACCGGCGGCGGTGACATTCTCCCGACCGAAAAAGTCCACTTCTCGCGTAAGGAGCAGCAGGACCACTGGCGTCTCGGCTGTCAGGTAAAGGTCAAGGAGGATTGCTCTATCGCAATTCCCGCTTCCGTTCTCGACGTGAAGGAGTGGGAATGTGAGGTGATATCGAACAAGAATGTCGCGACGTTCATCAAGGAGTTTATCGTGGCCCTTCCTAAGGGGGCACACATGGATTTTATCCCCGGATCATACGCACAGATCAAGATCCCGGCTTACGAGATGGATTACGATAAGGATATCGACAAGGCTTCGATCGGCGACGAGTATCTTCCTTCGTGGGAGAAGTTCGGTCTGTTCGGTCTGAAGTGCCGCAACACGGAGGCTACCGTCCGAGCTTACTCTATGGCCAACTATCCCGAAGAGGGTGACCGCATAATGCTTACCGTCCGTATTGCCACTCCGCCGTTCAAGCCGAAACCTCAGGTGGGATTTCAGGACGTGATGCCCGGTATCGCTTCAAGTTATATTTTCACACTCAAGCCCGGTGATAAGGTGCGCATGAGCGGCCCTTATGGAGATTTCCATCCGATAGTCGATTCCAAGGCCGAGATGATGTGGATAGGCGGTGGTGCGGGTATGGCACCTCTGCGTGCACAGATCATGTGGCTGACCAAGACGCTCAACACACGCGATCGCGTAATGAACTATTTCTATGGCGCGCGTGCGCTCAACGAAGTGTTCTATCTCGACGACTTCCTGCAGCTCGAAAAGGATTTCCCGAACTTCAAGTTCCATCTTGCGCTTGACCGTCCCGATCCGGCGGCAGATGCGGCCGGCGTGAAATATACCGCCGGATTCGTTCATCAGGTCATCTATGAAACATATCTCAAAAACCATCCTGAACCGGAGGATATCGAGTACTACATGTGTGGTCCCGGCCCGATGAGTGCGGCCGTCAACAAGATGCTCGATGATCTTGGCGTAGATCCCGAATCAGTCCATTACGACAACTTCGGAGGTTAAAATCATGACCTTAATTTAACAAGAACTCTGCACCACGGATTTGTGCTCATACAGTTAAGCATAACTCCGTGGTGCAGATTTATTCAGGATGCTATTTATTATCGTACAAAATCTAGAGTAATCAGTTATGAGACAGATGAGGAAGAGTGCCCGGCAACAGTCAGCCGAATGGGCTTTGAAAGTCTTTGATAGGGCTCCGTTCGTTACCGTGAGCATGACCCGCCCCGACGGCACGCCTTACGGATTGCCGCTTTCGCTTGTCAGGAAGGATGATGTGACATTTTACTTCCATTGTGCGGATAAAGGTGAGAAGATGGATTGTATCAAGGATAAACCTGTGGTGAGTCTTTCGGCTGTGAGCAGGTGTACGCCTAAATTTGAGGAGGATAAAAATAATTTTACGGAATATTATGACTCAGCGGTAGCTATCGGGAAGGCTTCGGTTGTGACTGACGATTCCGAAAAGATCGAAGCTCTCAGACTGTTGTGTCAGCGTTTCCTCCCGAAGTACATGGTGCATTTTGATGAGGCGGTGGAGCGGAGTCTCGGCAGAACGACCGTCGTGAAAATCACGCTTTCAGAGCCCCCGGTGGGCAAGCGCAAACCGTAGGCAGTATATTTACTTTCGCTCCGGCTTCCGGTCGATACATCTTTCGGCATAATCTTGTATTATGCGTCTGTTGCGGATGGTGATTATCGTGGAAACGGCGAAGACAATGAGGAAAAGCGATCCTGCGCAGATGCCGATTATGAGCATTAATGTCGGTGATACGTTCATAGCGGTTAAGTTTATCGGATATCAAGTGGCTGTCTTGTAGCCTGAAGCCGCGGGGGAATCCTTCCGTCCATGTATTTCTGCCAGCCGGCTGTCAGGATGATGAGTACGAGATAGATCCATGATGGATCTGATAGGAAGAGGATCGACAGGGCGAGGTTGACGGCAAAATTTACGCCGATCCATTTCCATAGTGCTGCTTTCCGGAAATCAAGCGTATAGAGTGACGACGATACGGCTGTCTTTAGTGTCTCCAGTCCGCTTTCACACAGATATGCCCCGTAGGCTACAAGTGTTGAAAAGAGTAACGCCTCGGCTTTTGAAAAATCGGGCGACAGATGGAAGAACGCGGCAAAACTCAGTGCCGCAATCCACAGCAGTGCATGGTCGAGAGCCATGATGTATTTATGGAGGAAGGCATTTTGTCGCAGAGCCTTATCGATCGGGGTAGGTATGGAGTTTGATTGTGGTGTCATGCCATATCAACAATCGTCATTCCAAGATTGTTGATATGAATGAGATCGGTTGCCGGACAGGGAAATATCTGGCACCGGATATGAAAAACACCAGTAGTTATGAAACAGACAATTCAACTCAAGAGAGCTTACGAAGCAGCATCGCCCGACGATGGTTACAGAGTATATATTGACCGCTTATGGCCACGCGGACTGTCACATGAGACATTCCATTATGATTCTTGGGACAAGCAGATAGCTCCCTCGACCGAATTGCGCGAGTGGTTTCATCAAGATCCCGACGGCCGATGGGATGAATTTTCACAACGTTACGCGGCGGAGTTGTCAGCCAATCCGGCCTTCCAATCGCTGAAGGCTGAAATTGCCGATAAACCGAAAGTCACTCTGCTATACTCGTCGCATGACCAAATCCACAACAATGCCGTGGTGGTTCAAGGACTGTTGGGAAAATAGTACTTGACGGCTGGGGTTAAATGGCATTGCTCAACGTGACAGGTGAAGGATGGGGAAGGGCCTCCCGGCCTCATCTGTTTCGTCGCGCCTGATTATCTTGAATCCCTTTGATTTATAAAATTCAAGAGCGGTTGGGTTCTGCTCGTTGACATCAACCGAAGTCGCTCCACGGTTCATAGCAAATGCCATGAGGGCTGATCCGTAGCCGAGACCCATCTTATCGGCATCGATGAAAAGCATTTCAATCTTGTTGCCGCTTAGGCCGATAAATCCGACTATAGAGCCACCGACAGATAGTCCATAGATATCGACATTTGGGAAATAGTCCGGAATGAGAGCTTGGCGTATGCTCTCAATGTCGTTTTCTGTAAGGAAATCATGTGTGGCGCGCACAGATCTCTCCCATATTCCGGCGAGTATGGCATAATCTGATTTCTGACATTTCACAATCTTATTCATGCAGTAAATTTACTCAATATTCAGGACTTCTGAATATTCTCTCCAATAAAACTTTTATTTGTGTCCCGTAAATTTAAATTGTGTAGTTGAAAGATTCTTTTTCTCCGGACAGCCGATATATCAAACCTATAAGAATCTCTATTTTGAGGTGATATACGTTTACCGGACACCAATGTTTAATTTTACCGCTGATCCATATCTGTTATATGTTTTAGCTGACTGATCCGGCTATCTGATCTTTATGTCACACCCGGATAGATTGATAAGATTGTGTCCGGATGATTTAAGGATGGTTGGATCAGAGAATTATTAGGTGTGGAGGTAATTATTCCGGTCTGACTTCTTGTATTGCCCGCTGGAATTTGTTACTTTTGCAAGCATATAGCTCAAATTACTATTCAGAACATTATGACTTCAACCTTTAAATCGCCACTGAGCGGAATTATTCCCCCTTTGGTTACCCCGCTTCTGGGCAATGACACACTTGATGTGGCCAGCCTTGAAAATCTTATCGAACATCTTATTGCCGGTGGTGTCCACGGCCTCTTTATTCTCGGTACGACCGGTGAGGAGCAGAGCCTCAGCTACCGTCTGCGCAAGGAAATGATCAAGGAGACATGCCGCATCAACGCCGGACGTCTGCCGGTGCTTGTCTGCATCACCGATACTTCGCTTGTCGAGAGTATCAATCTCTCGAAAGTAGCTGCCGACTGCGGTGCATCTGCTGTCGTGAGCGCAGCTCCCTATTATTTCGCAACCGGTCAGCCTGAACTTGCTGAGTTCTATGAGGATATGCTTCCCCATCTGCCCCTCCCACTGTTCCTTTACAACATGCCGAGCCACGTGAAGGTCAATTTCTCGCCGGCTACGATCCATCGCATTGCCGAAAATGAGAAGGTGATCGGTTTCAAGGACAGTTCAGCAAATATTCCTTACTTCCAGTCTGTGATGTACACCATGAAGGATCGTCCTGATTTCGCTCTTCTCATGGGTCCGGAGGAAGTTACAGGCGAATGTGTGCTCCTCGGTGCTAACGGTGGTATCAACGGTGGTGCAAATATGTTCCCCGAACTCTATGTGGCCATGTATAATGCCGCCAAGGATCGCAACGTAGAGGAAGTGTGGCGTCTGCAGCAGATCATCATGCAGATCAGCACGTCGATCTACAGCGTCGGTAAGCACGGCTCAAGCTATCTGAAAGGTCTGAAGTGCGCTTGCTCGCTCCTTGGTGTAATCAAGGATGATTTCGTTGCAGCTCCCTTCCATAAGTTCAACGAACCCGAACGTCGTAAGATTCAGGAGGCTCTTGACCGTCTGCCCATCGAAAACGGCAAGATCATACTCTGATGTTTAAAATTTAACCGCTCATTCTTCTCTCTCCCTATTTCTATTTACACATATCGTATTTGTAAATTTCTTCTCTATCCCACTCTCTGACCTCAACATATTCTTAACCATACCTATCCTCTCATGCCATGAATATAATAGACCTTATCGTTTTCCTTATCTTTACGGTGGGTACGATTTTGTTCGGCTATCTGTTTGGCCGCAAGAAACAGAGCAGTGATGAGTTCACACGCGGCGGCGGCAAAGTGCCCGGCTGGGTTGTCGGACTCTCGATTTTTGCTTCGTTCTGTAGCTCCATTTCTTTTCTCGGTTATTGCTCGTCTGCCTTCATGGGTAACTGGAACGCGTTTGTCTTTACGCTCTCCATCCTTCCGGCCGGCCTGCTTGCCATGCGTTACTTTGTACCGTTTTACCGTTCGCTCGGCAGTATCAGTGCCTACAGTTTTTTTGAAAAACGTTTCGGACGTTGGGCACGTCTCTATGCATCCGTGTTCTATCTTTTCACTCAGGTATGCCGTTCGGGTGCTATACTTTTCCTCCTTGCAGTGCCGATGAATGTGCTGATGGGCTGGAGTATTCCGGTTGTTGTTACTTTTACAGGTTTGGGTATCATCCTGTACAGTCAGAAGGGTGGTCTGAAATCAGTGATATGGACTGAGGCACTTCAGGGTGCAATCCTGATTGTCGGTGCGCTCATCTGTCTTGTCATGCTGTTCAATGGAATGCCTGAAGGACCGGGACAGGCTCTGAAAATCTGTATGGAGAATAATAAATTCTCGCTCGGAAGTTTCGGTGATTCTCTTGTCGAGAGTACATTCTGGGTATGCCTTATCTACGGTATGTTCACCAATCTCAACAATTTCGCCATTGACCAGAGCTATACCCAGCGTTATTGCGCCGCTCCCTCGCTCAGTGAGGCTCGCAAGAGTGCCTTCTGGGGTTCGCTACTGACACTTCCCGTCAATCTCATCCTGTTCCTTATCGGTTCATGTCTTTTCGCGTTCTATAAGGTTCACCCCGGTGCACTTCCGGAGGGGATAAAGAGTGACTATGTGTTTCCCTACTTTATCATCAATGAATTGCCTGTAGGACTTGTCGGCCTGCTTATCGCTTCGATCTTCTGCGCGGGCATGAGCACTGTTGCCACGAGCGTCACATCCTCAGGTACCATCATCCTTACCGACTTCTATACTCATTTATTTCCTAATGCAAGCGATGACCGTAAAGTGACGGTCCTCCGCCTTGCGAGTGTGGCTGTCGGTGTTCTCGGTATCGGTGTCGCTTTGTGCTTCATGCTTGTCGATAATGCGCTTGACGCTTGGTGGGCACTCAGCAGCATCTGTTCAGGCGGTGTGCTCGGCATGTTCCTTCTTGCCTATCTCTGTCCGGATGCGAAGAAGCATCATGTGGTGCCCGGTGTGATCATCGGTGTGGCTGCACTGATCCTTATCGCACTCCAGACCAAACTCACTGACTGGTGGGGCATATCGCCGTTTGTACATATAAATCTGAGTATAGTCATAAGCACGCTCCTCATATTCTTTATAGGATTTCTCCTTGTCCAGTTCATCGGTAAGGGAAATGAGCCTGAAAAGAAAGTAGCTGAAGCGTGAGATATTGATAATAATATCACAGCCGACCTGTCCTGTATCGTGGACGGGTCGGCTGTGTCTATTATATCCGATTGATATCCTAAGGATTATGTGCGTACTTAATGAACTCCGGATCAATCTTGGGAGCTATACTCGTTGACGGCACTGATCTTCAGAGCTGTTTTGATTTCGTGAGCTGCTGAAGTTGCTGACGGAGTTTGGGATCGGAGGGACGCTTGGCGTAGCTCTCCACAATCTTTCCTTCCGGATCAATCAGCATGATTCTCGGCACACCGTGGATGTTGAGTTTACCGAGAAGCGGCGAGTTGAAGCCGTCCGGAAGGTTCACGCTAAGCACTTCAGGGGTATGCGGTTTCTCACGCATCATCTTTTCCCATGCGGGATAAAGTTCCTCGCCCGTATCGACTGACAGGGATATGAATTTCACTCCATGCCCGTCGAATGCCTTGGCCACTTCGTCGAAATACGGCATTTCAGCGCGACAAGGTGCACAGCCTGTAAACCAGAAGTCGAGCAGCACGTAATCACCTTTGAAATCCGAGAAGTTGAACTCCTTGCCATCGACATCCTTGAAAAGAAAATCAGGCATCTGAGTTCCGGCGGCAACGTTAGCGGCCTCGGCAGCCTTCTTGGCATACTCCTTTTCAAGATCCGGAAGCATGGCGGCTGCAGCAGGATCGGTGATGAGCGTGCGGACGGCCGGAAGCTGACGTTCGAAATCTGTCAGATAGTTGCGTTTCAGGGTCAGATCAAGCAGGCTGATGAGGTAGTGCGAACGGATTTTCTTATTGTCAATAGCATTGGCGTATGAGATCATGTAGCTGTCGTTGTCAGCAGGGATGAGTCCGCGGACCTCCTTGGCCTCAAGAGCATTGTTGATAACTGTAAACCATTTTGGGATGGTCAGGATACGGCTGTCAGTAAACTTGAGAGTGTCAAGGAAGTTATAGAAATTCGGGCCTATCTCTATCTTCTGTCCGCCCGGTCTGAAGGTCTTGGCAAGAGTCAGACCACCGAGACGCTGATTTAGGAATGTGAAGCGATTGTAGAGCTTATGGGTAGCTGCAAATTCCTGATCGAAACCGGAGGCGTCGATAAGGGAGTCGAGGGAAGCGATAGCCTTCTCATTGTAATCAACCCATTCGTCCGAATAAGTCCGGATGGTCTGCGGTACGCGGCAGATATAGTTATTGTCGCGCATGAAACGGTTCTCCCTCTCATTAGAGCCTTTGATGCTGACTTCTCCATCAGTATTGACCGAAATTTCGGTGGATGATCCCGGTGTGATGAACACGGGGTGGAACACTCCACCGTCACCGACAAAACGATAGTAGATCGGCGCATCGCTGACAGTAATCACGGTGTCGGGAGCGGCTATCTCCTGATAACCTTGAAGTGACTCCGGCTGGAAGTAGATTTTCGAGCCGGCCGGATTACTTATTCTGACCGTCGCAGGAGCTGAAGCTGCTGCGACAGCCGTCACGCTTGCTGCCAGAGCGAGGAAGGCAGGACGTATGGGACGTAGTATCATTTGCTGTTCTGTTTAAGATCACTTGTCTGCATTGCTTTAAGCGGGAAGGGGAAGGTCAGCAGCGTCGAATTGGGCGCGAGAGTGTAGGTCTGACCATCGAACACCTTGGTCTGTGTCTCGTTGAACTCGGTGCAGAAGCGACGGAGATCAAAGAAACCGTTGTAAGTTAGGAAGAGTTCACGTTTGCGCTCTTCGCGGACAAAACGGAGGGCTTCATCCTTGTCGGTGGTCGTGAGACGCTTGTAGCGTGCGGTGATGTTGCGGTGTGAGCGCAGGATGTCGAGGTAGTTCATGGCCTTGGCAATGTCGTCCGCGCTACCCTTGCGTGCGTAACATTCGGCGAGCATGAGATAGATCTCCGACATGCGCATTCCCGACGGATTCCAGCGGATACCCATAGAGGCAAATTCGCGGTCACCTTCCGGCGCGGTCTCGTGCAGGCGCCGATAGCGGATGCAGTAGAGTTCGCGCAGGTCGGCCTCATGATCAAAGAGGTCGATAACGGCCGAGGTGAGATACATGGGGAAGGGGTCGGTGTAGGTCGATCCGAACTGATAGAGAAGATTCTCGGATGAATCGTAATTCTTCTGCACACCGTTTTTCCAGATGTTCTCGATAGCATCATTGACACCCATGTACTCCGGACTGTCGATGGCACGGTCTGTACGGTAGGCCATGATGAGCTGGGGGGCATAGCGGTTATATTCGACATTCATGTCCCAAAGCTCGTGCTTACCTGCGGGAGCTTCTTCAAGAGCTGCGAGACAGGCGGCGATACATTCGTCGATCTCGCGCTTGAAAAGATGCACCTTAGCTTTGAATGCGTAGCCGAAAGTCTTGTCGGGACGGAAAGAGTTGAGAGCTATGTGGGGCAGATTCTCGACGGCATCGTCGATGTCCTGCTGGATGAAGCGGTAGGTGTAGCCAACGCTCTGCTGAACACCCTTTTCCTCAATGCTCTCAAACATCTTTTCGCGCACGATCACACCATTGGTCTGATCGGCCGTGGCGGGATCGTAAGGTTTGGCGTAGGTGTTGATCAGGAAGAAGTAGTTGTAAGCCCTCATGATCTTTGCCTGAGCCATTGCAAGCACTTTTTCCTCCTCAGGACCCTTGGCCTTGTCGATGTTGCTGACGATCACATTATAGTTTGTGATTCGGTTATAGCAGCTGTTATAGAGATTGTCGTTGACGGTTATAGCAGCGCGGTCATAGCTGTCATCCCAGAGGAAACCGGCCGAGCGGAGGGGATAGGTGTAGTTTTTAAGCTCCTCCGTCTTGTACCATGAAGCCTCGTTACAGATGTTCTGGCTGTATGCGTGGTCATAGGTCGGAGAGTACTCTTCGATCAGTCCGAGATAGTCCTCGGTACTTTCAAGCTGTGTGCGTCCCTTTGGCTCCACGTCCAGATAGCTGTCGCAGGAGGTGGTCATTGCAAGAGCGACCACCGCAACTGTAGATGATATATATTGTCTGATAGTCATGTCGTGTATGAGATGTGCGGTGTGTGATTAGAAATTAAAGTTCAGACCGAAGATATAGGTCGGGGTCTGCTGATCGTTGCGGGTGCCGTAGTTGGCATTGTAAGCTTCGGGATCGATACCACGGTCATTTGAAGCCCAGTGGCAGAGGTTGTCGATCTGGAAGCGGAGCTGTGCGCCCTGAAGAGCATGAGTCTTTTTAAGCAGACGGGTGGGGAAGGTGTAGGCCACTCCGATGTTGCGCAGTTTCACGAATGATGCGCTTGCAGTGTTGACGTCGGCATACTTCCAGTGCTGGTTACGCTCGCCGGTGTCACCATGGATACCCATGACGGGGATATTCGTATTGGTGTTGGTCGGTGTCCAGCGGTCAGCGATAGCTTCGTTGACATCTCCGTCGGTGAGCTTGTTGGTGGAGTCATAGAGGGTGGGTACATCCAGACGGAGCGAATGACCGGCATAATAGACCATCTTTGCAAACACCGAGAGGTCGCGCCAGCGGAAGTCGAGGTTGAGCGCACCGTTCCACTTGGGTGTGAGCTGACCGACGCATACGACCGCACCGACATTGCGCACGGGATTGATGGACACGATCTCGCCCTTCTCGTTATAGACTGAGGGATTTCCGTTTTCAGTCAGGCCGGCATACTTGTAGGCATAGAGCGAATTGTAGGTGTCACCTTGCATATAGTTCGAGGTGGGGTAACGCATCATGTCGAGTGCATCGGTGGGCTGATAGTCGATCTTGTCGATGGTATTCTTGTTGTAAGCAGCCGAGAACGAGGTGGTAAATGTGAAGTCGCGGTTCTTCACCCAGTCATAGCTGAGGTTGAGTTCGATACCGGTGTTAGTCATCGCACCGTTGTTGGCGCGTGCCATACCGTTGAATCCGAGCGAGGGATCGATGCTCTTGTTGACGAGAAGATCAGAGCTGTACTTGTGGTAGAAGTCGAAGCTACCCGTCAGACGGTTGATGAGCATGAAGTCGAGACCGGCATTGAACGTCGATGTCTTTTCCCAGCGGAGCGAGCTGTTGGGAGGAGTGGTGATGAGGGTGATAGGGCCGTTGGAGTAGGGCGATGTTGCGAAAGAGGCAAGCAGATAGGGCGAGGAACTCTGGTCAACCATACCGGTGATACCGTATGTGGCACGTACTTTAAGCATATTGAGCCATGTGAGATCGCGCATGAACTGCTCCTTGTCAACATTCCAGCTGCCGCCGACCGACCAAAGGGGACGGTAACGGTACTTGGGATCGCTTCCGAAGAGGTCGGCCTGCTCGACGCGGACACTGGCATTGACCGAGAAGCGTGAGTCATACACATAACCGGCGTTGAAGTAAGCCGACACATAGCGGTGCTTCACGTCGCCGACATAGAGATTCTCCGACTTGGTACGTGAGTTGGCATAGAGCTGACCGATCACACCGCTCTGCGAGAGTGTGAGCCAATCGACCTGAGAGTATGTCAGACGCTGGGCATCGAAGCCGTAGCGTTCGCCAATGTGCTGATTGCTCTTGTCCTCGCGCGCTTCCCCACCGATGAGGGCTGTCACATCGTGCTTATCGCCGAAGGTGTTGCGATAGTTGAACTGGGCGCGGACATTATAATTGTCATAGTTCGAGTCATTGTAGATCTGATGTCCTCCGTCGGGGATGTTGTAGGTGAATCCACCGCGCGAGTTCGCCGAGGCAAATTCGTTGATCATGGAGCGCATCATGTAAGAGTCGGCCTCGTCATATTCCGAGGCATTGACCTTACGCTTCTCGTACTGTGCCTTGAACTCGAAGTCAAGACCGGGGAGAAGATCGAAGTTGGCCTGAAGGAAATACTTCATGTAGAGGTCATCGGTCTTTTTCTTGTTCTTGCCGGATTCCTCGATAGCGTTGTAGCCCATGAATTTCAGTCCGTCGGTCGCGTTGACGTCCTCTGCAAGAACCTGATTGTAGAGGTAGCGGTACGAGAGATTGCCGTCACCGTCATAGAGGGTGTCGTAAGGCATTGTGGCAGTCGCGCCAAGACCTGAGGCCTGAGTGTAGGAGGTCTTTTTCAGCCAGATGTTTGCGCCGAGCGTAAGTTTCATCCACGGTGCGACCTTGATGTCGTTGCGGGTGTAGAACGAGAAACGGTCATCGTTGTCATACTTGGTGTAGAGGCCCTTTTTCTCGTAGCGGGCGGCTGCATAGAAGCCATATTTGTCACTACCGGCGTTGAGCGTCACGTTATAGTCCTGCGTGAGACTGTTCTGGAGCAGATTTTTCTGATATTCGCGGCGGTAATCGTTGCGGCGCAGGAGATCAAACGAGGTGTTGAGATCGCTTTCGCTTATCTGTCCTTTGGCGAGACGGTAGTAGAGCATATCCACCTGCGACATATAGGCCGCATTGGTCTTGGTGGTCTTGGTGTTGAAGTAGCCGGTCGGACTCTTGATATAATCAGGATCACTTAGGAGGATGTCGCGTTCGAGGTCGATGATGTCCGAAGTCGAAGCGTAGTGCTGATAGTCCAGCGAAGGCTTGGGACTGTAGTAGTAACCGAGCGATACGTGGGCTTCGAGTTTTTGGTCAGCACCACGTTTTGTGGTCACTACGATCACACCGTTGGATGCATACACACCGTAGAGCGAAGTGGCGGCGGCATCCTTCAGCACCGTCACACTCTCGATGGTGTTGGGGTTAATGTCGTCGAGGCTCATGCCGGTAGCGGGCTGACCATCCACAACCAAGAGGGGAGTGCTGGAGATGGAGAACGATGAGTTGCCTCGGATGCTCATCTGATTATTATAGATGGTAAGACCGGGGGTAACGCCTTCGAGCTTGGAGCTGAGGTCCGGAGCCTGAATCTTGCCGAGTTTGTCGGCATTGACCACGACGGCCGAACCGGTATTGCGTTCGCGCGATATGGTCTGGAAACCTGACACGATGACTTCGCCGAGCACATCGGCATTGGTCTCAAGTACGATATCTATATGTGTGCCTGTGACGGTCTGTACGTCTTTTGTTTTCATACCGACATAGCTTACCTCAAGAGTGACCTTTCCGGCCTTGAGGACATGCAGCTCGAAATTACCGTCAATGTCAGTGCTCGTGCCGGTCTTTGTTCCTTTGATGAAGACCGTAGCACCCGGAAGGGGTTCGTTTGTGTCGTCAACGACAGTTCCCCGGACAGTATAGACGTTTGCCGGCGGAACACTGATACTTGAGGCCGTTTCAGTAGCCCCGACGCTGAAGGCCGGAGTAATGAAAAGCCCGAAAGTGGCGATTACCAGTGATTTGCAGATAATGTTGGCTTGATTATACATCTAATAAAAAATTGCTTAGCGTGGTTTTCAATATGTTCGGATACTTATTTTTCTAACGACAGGTGAGCCATCGGCGGGTTTCACGGTGAGGATATAGACTCCGCCTGCAAGCCCGTCGGTACTGATAACGGCATTGTTAGCGTCAATATTGTCGATGCGGCGTTGTAATCTGCCTGCTATGTCATGCAGTGTGCAGAATTGGATCGGTGAAGGAACGCTGACATTGATGCAGTCACTTTCAACACTGATTTCAATATCTTCAGCCTTGATTTCGTCAATCGCCGAGAAATCCGACACCACCATCAGCGGTATGCCGGTCAGAAGTTCGTCGCGGTTGTCGGCGGCATAGAGATTGAGCGTATAGATGCCGCGTTTGAGGTCGAGGGCCTCCGCCTTGAGGGGCACAAGAATATTCTGACCCGGCTCTAAGGAGATCCGGTCGGTATAGATCCTGCCGGGAGCTGAAGAGCCGTCCTGTGCGATGATCTCACCTTCGAGACTTGTCTGCCACGGTAGATTGCCCATATTAAAGACAGTAAGCGCGAGCGTGGCCGTGTTACCGTCAAGTACGAGGTAAGTACCGTTGGAAGCCATGAGCATTATAGTGTAAATATTGACATCGACCGGTTCGGACAGTAGCTTTATGTTGTCGGCCGCAGGTTCTGAACTGGTCGTGTAGAACGGCACTGCCTTATATGCACCCGATGCGAGCGTGGAAAGCGAATTTGTGATTTCCACATCAGCTGTCGCGCCGGTCGAGCAGACGGTCGGGGTGATGCAGAATGTCTGGTATTCACCTGCCGCATTGATAAAGGCTATACCTGTGTAGCCCTCGAAACGGGTGTCGCCCTCATTGCTGACGGAGAAATTCCAAGTGGTCTTGTGGTTGCTGTAGAGAGGTGTGAAGACAGGGGCAGCCACAAGCTTGAGGGTATTGTCGGGATAGATGGACGTGAACGTTACATTGTTGCCGCTGACGGTGACAGTGCATGTCGATGGGGCGTTGATGGTGGATGAACGGATGGGATGCCACTGATCCGACTCCGAGGAGCGGTAATAGAAACCCACCGTATGACTACCTTCGCCCATACCGGGAATATCCGCGATGGGGAAACGCACACCGGTGTAGGCATCCATGCCGAGGAAATAGACCGACTGGGTCATCATCGGGCGCATGGAACCATCCGTCAGATCGGCCACGCATACATCTCCTGAAAATTCACTTATGCCTCGGTTAAAGACGTAGAGGAACAGTTGAGCGTCACTGAGATCGGATGTGATTACGGGGGTAGATGAAGCCGTATGGAAAACCTCTTTGTCGCGATAGTAGAGGCTGTAGAGCGACAGAAGTCCGTCTGTCTGAGCTCCTGCGTCACTTTTGCCCGCAGGGACGATATTGGCGAGTATGTGCTGGTCGAGCGAATATCCGCTATCGGTGCCCCCGGTCGATTGGTTGGGAGGAGTGAGTGCCGACAGCGAGAAGTAGCCGTCGCTCATGCCGCCCCATCCCCAGTTGATGTGGTAATACCCCTCGCCGTCATATCCGTCGCAGACAAATGCATGCGCGCCTTCAGGGTTGCGTCCGGTGTAGAGCACCGGATGACCGGCTTTGAGGTCGGAAAGGATGATGTCTGACCACTCCTGATCGGTCATGCGGCTACGCTCATAGCGGTGCATGTTTTTATCATAACCGAAGTTATTGATCAGGGCTAATCCGGCGTTGAGGTGCTGTGCGCCGCTGACGTCGGAGCTGTAAGCCATCTTGGATGCGTAGCCTACGGCCTTCATGAGCGATGCGACGGGTGCGCCCTCGGCTTCGGTGGTCTCACGTGTATAGGTGTCGTGCATACCGGCCCAGTCAAATGCGGGATAGTCGGCGAAGTCAATGGAGCGTGTGACGCCCTTATCATCGTAAGTCACCGATCCAACACCACGTTCGGGATAACGGTAATAATACATGATCTGGGCCACGGCGGTGGCGACGCATCCGGTTACGCAGCGTTTACCTGTGACCGGGTCGATGGGACAATCGTAGTTATAAGGAACACCCTGATCCCATTTGCATGGAAGAAGGGGTGAGATTACTTCTGTGGAATAAGGGTTGCCGTCTGATGCTGTGACTTTGTCAGCTGCAACGGACTGTCCTGCTGTCAGTGATGTGATCTCGCCGGCATACTGCGCAAGCCATGCGCGGCATGATTCAGGCATAGTGGCAGGATCGATCGAGCCTTGGTCGCTGTAGGCGAGGATATCTCTTGCTCTGTCGTCGCCGGCTATCACGATGAAGCCTTTGCCGTCAGCAAGATTGAAAATATAGTAAGGTGAATGATCCGGAGTCTCCTCTCCGGTCTGTCTGGGCGACAGATTGCGGTTATTAACTGTCGCGGTGAGCGATGATGCATCAAGTCCGCGGGCGGAAAGAAATCTTTTTGCCGAAACAAGCGCGGCGTTACGGGTAACAGGGGCGGCCGTCGCTCCCACACACGCCATCATGGCGAGGACATACGGCAGGAATATCCGTTTCATGGAGTCGGTTAAACTTGATTTTACTGACTGGTTATTGAAATGTGTGTTTTTAATATTTTTTTGTAGGCAGTTTCTACCGTAGCGGTGACGGGTGAATGCTTTTTTTGATTAAGAAAAGATGATATGAAAAATTTATGGATATCTGGATGCTGCCATAGAGAAGACAGCTTAATGTCTATAATATAGGGGTCGCGCTCTGCGCGCGGATTGATTTTTAGAGAGAAAGGGGGGCAATTGTAAATAAATGCCCCCCTTATTTGAGTTTTCTGTGAAGTGTGAGCGGGATGGTGTCTCTCGTTTACTTCACTGCGATTTTAGCTGATTCAGAATTACCCTTGCCATAGACAACCACAACATATACGCCGGGAGCTACGTCAAGATTCATGTCGAGGCTTGCTGCGCCTGCGGGAGCGACTGCACTTGCAACCTTGCGGGCAAGCATGTCGTAAACGGCTACTTCAGCACCTGAAGCGAGAAGCACGCTTTCAACATTGAGATTGCTGCCTGCTACGTTGACCTTGAGGCCGTCAGCGTCAGCTGTGATATTGTCGATAGCCGAGTCACCGCCCTTGGTAACCTTGAGGTAGGGGAGGTTATCTACACCTTCGCCGATCACACCGAATGCGTCGGACTGAACGAGGACGACTTCACCGGCCTTGAGGTTGTCAACAACAATGACTGCATCCTCATTACCGACAGTTGCGCTCTTGATGTTGCTCCAGTCACATTCGTATTTGTAATTAGCTGCATCTATAACATTGACATTGCCTACATTGAGGATGGTTCCTTTAGCACCATGGTTGGTGAAAGTGTATGTTCCGTCCTCAGGAACTGTGAATGTCTTTTCAACAGTGTAATATGCATCCGGATAGGTCTGTGCTACATCAAGTTTGAGAGGCTGTGGATCACGGAGCAGGTTGTTGTTACAGCTAAGGATTGAAAAAGCATTGCCTGTAACAACAAAATTAACATCGGCAGAAACAGTAACTCCAATTATACTTTTACCTGCTTTTACATAGGTAGGCAAAATGCCTGAAGCATAATTAGTACCACCGGGGCATTCGATATGGATAGCCTCTGTAGCAGTTATATCCATTACCGGAATACTCAAAGGAGTAGTGAAATTCAGCGATGTGGGATAACTGAAATCGTAGAGATACCATTGGGTAGTATTGGCTGTCTGAGAGTTAGCAATGCCTTTGTAGTTCGGCGATTCATAATCGCTGCTGCTTCTATCGATAGGATAGTATTTCACTGTGCCTTTCATGCGTTCAGGCAGTGGCATTGCAGCAGAAAATGCAAAAGAACCAGCGGCTTTAGGTGTGATCTTGATAAGATACTCCTGATTTGGGAGAAGGACATAGCTATCATCTCCTTCAACCATCTGGAATGCTTCCTGACCTCCATTGCAAAGGTAAACAAATACTTGTTGTTTGTCTGTTACGTCAGGGGCAACGGTAGGAGCACCACCCCAAAGGACAGGGGCTTCCTGAGTGTTGGTAATCGTAAACCATGCTTCGGCAGGAGCTGTGGCAAGATCCGGAACAAACCAACCGCCTGCAGCGGGGAAAGGCTTAGCGGTTTCGGGCGTAGTGCCATAAACCTCATCGGCAAAAGCCGGAGCAGCACAAGCACACGCTGCGATGAAAGGGAGTAAAACTTTCTTCATAGAACTTGTAACTTGGAATAAAAATGTGAATAATAATATCCGTTTATTAGAAAATCTCTGCAAATATATCTATAATTTGTCACTTTACAAAGTGTTTCGGATCAATTGTGTCCGAATGGAGAAGCGCGATTACAGGGATGCAGGGGCGATACTGATGATTAATTCTGAATAAGTTATGATTTATTTAGAATTATTTTCTTAAAAAACTGTAGATCGATTAGATTTCAAGAATAAAATACTTAAAAAGTGCTAATAAATAGTATTTTATTCTTTATTTGCCTCCGGGCGTATTTTCCCTATTATAAACAGGCGTGTCTGGGGTGGCTCAGCGTTGGATCGAACGAGGATGTTGCGTTTGAAATCACCTTCGTTGATAGAGCCGGGATTGAGGATGCCGCTTATGGTGACAGTGTCGCCGGGTGCTATTGGATGACGGGGATAGTTTAGCCTCACGCATCCGCACGAGGCATGGACGTAGGTAAGCACGAGGGGGGCGTTGCCGGAATTGACTGCCCGGAAACTAAAAGGCTGCTCACCCGCGCTACGGTGGATCTCTCCGAGGTTCAGACAAGTGGTCTCAAAATCGGTGCGCGCGATGAAATCGTCCGTCGAGACCGGTGTCTCTGCGCGGAGCGAAGCGAAAAGCGTTGCTGTAAGGATGAACGATGCAGTAAGTCTTTTCATATATTTATATGATGGCGGTGTGCTATGTGTGTGTAGGTGGATGTTGTAGGGATGGAATGTCTGACGATTGGTAGCGCGTGCGCTTACATTCCCACCATCTTGGCGAAGGATGCGGGAACAGGTGTGGAGAAGTTCATGTCCTTGCGCGTCATTGGATGGACGAAGCGCAGGGTCTGTGCATGGAGGGCCATGCGGTGGATGGGCGAACTTTTAGCACCGTAACGCCGGTCACCGGCTATAGGATGACCGAGATCCTTCATGTGGACGCGGATCTGATTCTTACGTCCGGTGTCGAGCGAGACTTCCATGAGCGAATAGCCGTTGCGGCTTTTAAGAGTCTTGTAGCGGGTTACGGCCAACTGTCCCTCTTCGGGATTCTGTGTGGAATAGACCTCGTAGCGGGAATTCTCTGCAAGATAGCTCTGGATTGTACCCTCTGCGGGATCCGGACGACCTTCGACTACGGCAAGATATTTGCGCGAGAGCACCATGTTGTTCCAGTTGTGTTGCAGACGCTCCTTCGCTTCCTCTGACTTGGCAAAGACCATGAGGCCGGAGGTGTCGCGGTCGAGACGGTGGACGATAAAGAGCTTGTTGCGCGGATCTTTCCACTTCAGATATTCACGCAGGATACTGTAGGCTGTTCCTTCCTTGATCTTGTCAGTACCCATTGAGAGAAGACCGTAACCCTTGTTGACCACGATGATATCGTCATCCTCATAGACGAGGCGCAGACGGCGGTTGTAGAACACACGGAATTCGCGCGTCAGGTTGGCCTTGACCTCGTCGCCGGGTTTGAGGGGAGTGTCGAACTGTGTCACCGGCAGACCGTTGACTGCGATCTGATTGTGGCTCAAGAGGTTTTTGATTGCCGTGCGCTTACGCTCAGGCATGGCCTGAATGAGAAATTCGAGCAGGGGAGTCTCTTCTTTCTCATTGCCGACAGTGTAGGTCTCGATCACGTCGGGTTTGAAGCCGTTGCGTTCGGCACCGGGTTTGGTTGAGAATGTTTTCTTTGCCATAATCAGTTAGTTCGTAGTGGGTCTGTATGGATATTGGATGATCGGATGTTTATGCTTTCTTTGCGCGGGTGGATGCGCGGCGTGCAGGCTTCTTTGGAGCTTTGTCCTGCTCCTCGATGAGCTGACGCACCTGTTCGATGGTGAGGTCGGCGGGATTCTCCACTGAGCGGGGAATCTTGTAGTTGTTCTTCTTGTAGGCGATATAGACACCGTAGCGTCCGTTGAGGATCTGCAGTTCGGGATCCTCGTCGAAGATCTTGACCACCTTATTGTTGTCGGCCTCGCGTTTAGCTTTGATAAGTTCCTCGGCCTCCTCGATGGTGATGGAAGTGGGCGAGAGATCCTTGGGGATGCTGACAAATTTGCCGTCGTGGCGCAGATAGGGTCCGAAACGACCTACGGCTGCGATGACTTCCTTACCCTCGAACTGACCGACCTCGCGGGGGAGTTCGAAGAGTTTGAGCGCGTCGGCAAGTTCGATGTCAAACACGCTCTGATCCTTGCGGAGCGAGGCGAAGCGGGGTTTGTCCTTGGACTCGGCAGATCCGATCTGCACGATCGGTCCGAAACGGCCTATCTTGACATAGACAGGTTCGCCCGACGCAGGATCTGTGCCGAGCAGACGCTCACCGATCTTGTGTTCGGTGCGCAGGTCGTTGGCTTTCTCGACTTCTGGGTGGAAAAGACCGTAGAAACGGGCTATTTCCTGATTCCAGTTGCTCTCGCCTTCGGCTATGCGGTCAAATTTCTGCTCCATGTCGGCCGTGAAGTCATAGTCGAGGATGTCGGGGAAATGCTCGGTGAGAAATTCGTTTACGATGATGCCGGTGTCGGTGGGGATGAGCTTGCCTTTCTCCGCTCCGACATGTTCGGTCTTCGTGCCGGTGGTGAGTTTTCCGTCGGCATTGAGCGTGAGGACTTTGAAGTCACGCTTTTCGCCGGGTTTCTCACCCTTGACAATGTATTCGCGGTGCTGGATGGTCGAGATGGTCGGGGCGTAGGTCGAGGGGCGGCCTATGCCGAGTTCCTCCATCTTCTTAACAAGCGACGATTCGGTGTAGCGCGGGGGCGCGAGCGTGAAGCGTTCGGTTGCGGTTACATTGTCGGCAGTCAGGACTTCGCCTATGTTGAGAGGCGGGAGCATTCCCTCCTCGGCTTCGTTGCTGTCGTCATCGTCATTGCCTTCGAGATATACTTTCAGGAAGCCGTCAAACTTTATGACCTCGCCGGAGGCGGTGAAGTGTTCGGGACGTTCGGAGGGGGTGATGTCGATGGTGGTTTTTTCAAGTTCCGCATCGGCCATCTGTGAGGCCATCGTGCGCAGACGGATCAGACGGTAGAGGCGTTTTTCCTGTGCACTGCCGTCGATGGTCTCTTTATCTATATAGGTGGGACGGATGGCTTCGTGAGCTTCCTGCGCACCCTTGGAGTTGGTGTGGTAACGTCGTACCTTCAGATATTTCTCGCCAAGCTCGTCGGTGATGAGTTTGGATATGGAATTGATGGCGAGCTGCGAGAGGTTGAGCGAGTCGGTACGCATATAGGTGATGTAGCCGGCTTCGTAGAGCTTCTGGGCTATCATCATGGTCTGCGATACGGTGAATCCCAGTTTGCGTCCTGCCTCCTGCTGGAGCGTGGAGGTAGTGAAGGGTGGGGCAGGGGACTTCTTGATGGGACGGACGTTGATCTCGGTCACCGTGTAGATGGACTTACGGCAGGCTTCGAGGAAGTCCTCGGCACTTTTTTCGTCGGGCAGACGCTTGGAGAGCTCGGCGCGGAGCTGTCCATGACCGGGAATGTTGAAAAGTGCCGTCACTCGATAATAGGGCTCGGAGGTGAAAGCGTTGATCTCGTTTTCGCGGTCAACGATCAGGCGCACGGCCACTGACTGCACGCGTCCGGCCGACAGAGCCGGCTTGATCTTTTTCCACAACACCGGTGAAAGCTCGAACCCGACCAGACGGTCAAGCACTCGGCGTGCCTGCTGGGCATCGACGAGATGGAGGTCGATGTCGCGGGGCTGCTCGATGGCGTTGAGAATGGCGTTTTTGGTGATCTCGTGAAAGACGATGCGCTTGGTGTTCTCTGGTTTGAGTCCGAGCACTTCGTAGAGATGCCATGCGATGGCCTCACCCTCGCGGTCCTCATCGGATGCAAGCCATACGGTCTCGGCCTCCTTGGCGGCTTTCTTGAGTTCGGCCACGAGATTTTTCTTGTCAGCCGGGATTTCATAGACGGGCTGGAAGTCCGAATCGACCTTGATGCTGATGTCTTTCTTTCGGAGGTCACGGATATGACCGTAGCTCGACATGACTTTGAAGTCCTTGCCGAGGAATTTTTCGATAGTCTTGGCCTTTGCCGGAGACTCTACTATGACGAGGTTTTTCAACATATTTTTACTTAGGTGGATGCCGGGCAATCAGCGACGTCCGGCGAGTGGTACGAGTCAGGCAGTTAGGCCATGTTTCTCTTTTCAGACCGCAAAGGTAAAAAATTATATTAAATATGTGTTAATGCTTTAACAATTTATCACACTTCGCGCGGACGAAGCAGCTCGACAAGCTCTGCGACACCTGTCGTGGCCGGTTTGGGGATTACGTGGACACTGGGCGGAACAGTTGCGGGGCGCGGGTCTATATAATAGACGGGGACACCCGGACGGACGTAGTGGAGCAGGCTTGCGGCGGGATAGACCACGAGCGATGTGCCGATGACGGCGAAGATGTCGGCCTCGTGTGCCCACTCGATGGCACGTTCGATGTTGGGGACAGCCTCCTGAAAGAACACGATGTGGGGACGGATGGGATCGCCGTAGCTGTCACGCATGTCGGGCGATGTCTCCAGATGTTCTTCATCGAGCGTATAGACTCGTGTCTCGTCGCGCATGGAGCGGACCTTCATCAGTTCGCCGTGGAGATGGAGTATCTTTGAACTGCCGGCACGTTCGTGGAGGTTATCTACGTTTTGGGTGATGACATATACGTCATACCACTTCTCAAGCTCCACAAGTGCTTTATGAGCGGCGTTGGGCTGACATTTCATCAAACCTTTGCGGCGTTCATTGTAGAACTGATGGACGAGGGCGGGATTGCGTGCGAAACCGTCGGCACTGCATACGTCCATCACGGGATAGTTTTCCCACAGACCGTCGGCGTCGCGGAATGTCGAGATCCCCGACTCGGCAGAAATTCCTGCGCCGGATGAAATGACGAGTTTAGGCTTTTTATTTAATTCATGATTCATAGTTCACAATTTATAATGCATCATGCATTAATTAAATTAATAACGTTTTGCTTTGAAAAATGTGCGCATGAGGTCTGCACATTCTTCGGCCAGCACTCCCGGAGTGACTGAGGCACGTGGATGGAAGGGCGTGCGCGAGGTGAAGGTGTGATAACCGCGTTTGTCATCCGGCGCACCATAGACTATACGGCTGATCTGCGCCCAGCCTATCGCTCCGGCACACATCAGGCATGGCTCGACAGTCACGTAGAGTGTGCAGTCCTGAAGATACTTTCCTCCAAGCGTCTGGGCAGCAGCGGTGATAGCTTGCATTTCTGCATGAGCCGACACGTCGGACAACGCCTCGGTAAGATTGTGGCCACGACCGATCACCATTCCGCGCGGCGATACGATGACAGCTCCGATGGGCACTTCATCGCGCTCAAGAGCCTCACGTGCCTCGGAAAGAGCCATTCGCATATATTTTTCGTCTGTTTCCTGTTGAGTCATAGAGTTAATAGATTGACGGTTCGTTGGAAGGTCTGAGATTGGGTTAATACATGGAGAGACCGGTAATCTCGATGCAAATATAACTTACTTTATTTGATAATCCTAATCACGTATTTTTATTTTAAATATGCAATTTGTCCCCTCGACATCCCCTCGATATACACCTTTCATCCCCGTCCGTCCCGATTCCTGTTATTTCGTTTGCTCAATTGGTATAAATATATAGTTCTGATTTATAGAGTATTATAATTTATAACTCATATTCGGATTGTCCATTGTTGAATCACTTTACTTATCTACAAGGTATGTAAATTTCAACTGAAATCGGAATGCATATCTTGCGTGCAGATATGAATGAAAATGCTGAAGCTGACCAAGCAGTCGGTCAGGATAATTTTCTGTCGGAAATGGAAGCTGACCGGTATAAAATACGACAGGAATGTCAATGAAATAGTCTGAATACCTTATTTTAGCTATTTTTGCATTTTTTTCATCCATTTGTTCGTTTTTTCATAAAAATATGTAACTTTGCGAAATCAAATCATACTAATATATTATAAAGAATTAAAATTTCAAAACAGAAGGCCATTTGAGGTAGTTGAGCGATGCTTCAGCCCTCTCTGATGGCAGAAATGGGAGGATAATAGATGGTTATCTACGGATGGATGTTCCTAAAGCGGACCGGAGCTTTCATACCTTGTAGTTAAGTAATACGATCTTCCTTTCTCCAATCGGGAAAACTGCCGTTAACCCCGGCAGACATATTCAATCAGAGCCATGAACCCATGCAGACAGCGGTCTGCTTCTACAATTATTATCAGGATAGGAAAATCATTTATAATTATCAATCAATTTTATCACAATTATGAAGCAACGTCTATTGTTATTCCTGACGTGTCTTGCGCTATTCTGCTCAGCTGCAGTAGCAAAGACAGTTCAAGGTGTCGTTACAGATGCTTCCGACAATGAGCCAATCATTGGAGCCTCTATTTTTGTAAAGGGAACAAAGATAGGAGCATCTACAGATCTCAATGGTGAGTTTTCAATCAAAGCTCCCGACAATGCTACAACGCTCATCGTGTCATACGTCGGCATGGAGACAGTTGAAGTACCTATCACCACCGGTAAGATGCACATCCAGATGACCACTTCATCAGAGAATCTCGATGAGGTTGTCGTGGTTGCATTCGGTACAGCTACCAAAGAATCACTGACCGGTTCGGTATCCGTCATCAGCGACAAAGAGATCGAGCGTCGCCCCGTGACTTCCGTGACATCCGCACTCGAAGGTATGGCGCCCGGCGTTCAGGTCAACGGTTCGACCGGCGCCCCCGGTGACTCCCCCTCAATCCTTATCCGCGGTATCAACTCCGTGAACGGTACCACCAATCCCCTCTACGTTGTCGATGGTGTGGTCTGGAACGGTCAATACAGCGACATCAACCCCAACGACGTCGAGAATATTTCGGTGCTCAAGGATGCGGCATCCTGCGCGCTCTACGGTTCGAAGGGTGCGAACGGTGTCGTGCTCATCACCACCAAGCGCGCCAAGGGCGACGGTCGCGTTGAAGTGACCGCCAAAGTCCGTCAGGGTATTTATCAGCGCGCACTCCCCGAATACAAGCGTCTCGGTTACAACCGCTGGAACGAGGCTATGCTTCAAGGTCTCGTCAACGGTAAGGTGTCCAACGGCTATGAGTATGCCGACGCTTTCACGGAGACCGTAAACAACTTCTTCTCTGACGCAGGTGTCCTCAACCTCTACGGCAATGCTCCCGCCGACGGTTCAGGTTCCGGAGCAAGCGTATTCGATGCCAATGGCCGAATCACAGCCAACCCCCTCTCTGATTACAATGACACAGACTGGTGGGACGCAATCTCACGCAACGGTCACCGTCAGGAATACAACATCAGCGGTACGGGTGCTTCTGAAAAATTCAACGTATTCGGATCTGTCGGCTACGTCAAGGAGCAGGGTTATCTCCTCAAGACAGACTTCGAGCGTCTGACTGCACGTCTGCGCGCCGATTTCAATCCTGTGAAATTCCTCCGTTTCGGTGTCGGTCTCACCGGTGCTGCCGTTAAATCAAACCAGCCTCAGTTCGACTCCGACAACCTTTCATCTACCTCAAACGCCATGTCATATCAGGGTATAGCTCCCGGTCTTCCCTACTATGCACATGACTGGGCCACCGGTAAGCTTCTCCGCGATGAATTCGGTAAGCCGATCTGGAATACAATGGCAGGTTATTCTGCCTTTACCAACAACAAGGGCTACACTATCCGCGAGAACGATAACTATTACGAACGTCTTTCAATCGACGGTAATGCATACGCTACGATCCTCCTCCCCTACGGATTCGATGTCACCATCAAAGGCACAATGAACCGCTACCGCAGGGAGCGCACCGACTATTCAAGCTCCGTGATCGGTTCCGCTCAGGGATTCGGTCGTCTTGCCAAGTATTTCTATAACCAAGAATCCACTAACTTCTCCCAGATCATCAACTGGGCGCATGACTATGGTCAGCACCATGTGGATGTGATGCTCAACCACGAGAACTATGGCCGTTACTATAATTATTCAAGAGTGACAAACAAGGATCAGGTGTTTGCCGACAATTACTATCTGAATAACTTCACCACAAACGAATCGACCAACGCGTCAGCTTACCGCTACCGCACCGAAACGTTCATGGGACGTGCCCGCTACAACTGGAACAACCAGTACTTCTTTGAGGCGAGCCTTTCGCGCGACGGTTCAAGCAGATTCTCCAGCGACAGCCGTTGGGGTACATTCTGGAGTTTAGGTGCGAGCTGGATCATCAGCAAGGAAAAATTCCTTCAGGAAGTCACATGGCTCAGCAACCTCAAGCTCCGTGCAGCCTACGGTACTGCCGGTAACGACTACACCAAGGATGACTATCCTGCTTTCGACATCTTTGAAATGGGTGACCACCCCCTCGGAGGAAATGCCACCATGTTCCCCACCACAAAGGGTAACCCCTTCCTGCACTGGGAATCGACCAAGACTCTTGACCTCGCGGTGGAAGGCAGCTTCTTCAACAGTCGTCTCAACGCTTCTGTCGGTTTCTTCTCACGCGTGAATGCCGACCTTCTTTATGAGGTTGATCAGGCTTATTCAAACGGAACCAGCATTGAAGGTGGAGCAATGAAGCAGTGGCAGAACGTCGGTAACATGAGAAACCGTGGTTGGGAAATCATGTTCAGCGGCGAAATCATCCGCAACAAGGATCTGAACTGGACAGCTCACATCGACGCTACTCTCATTGACAACAAGATCACCAAGCTTCCTGCCGGAAACATCTACGATTCGCCCCGCGCGCTCATCGAAGGTAAAAGCCGTTATGAATTCTACATGCCCAAGTGGGCCGGAACTGATATGCTCACCGGTAAGTCACTCTACGAAATCAATAAAGATTGCTACAGATTTCAGGCCGAGATTCTCGATGAGAATGAAAATGGGACCGGTGTATGGGCATTCAGTCAAAAGAAATGGGATGATAATCTTGCTAATGCTGAAGAGGCAGGTGCGCTCGTGAAGATCGGTGACAAATACTACACTACCGCAACTTCCTATGCTTCAAACGAGTTCTGCGGTACATCACTCCCGACCGTTTATGGTTCATTCGGAACAAACCTCTCATGGAAGGGTCTCTACTTCGGCGCACTCTTCACTTACAGCCTCGGCGGTAAGACTCTTGACAGTGTGTATCGCGGTATGCTTACCCCCAACCCGGGCAAGTCAATCCACGAGGATGCGGTCATTAACGCTTGGACTCCTTCAATGGCCGAGGGTATCACCGATGAAAACCGCATCAACAAGCACATCCGTCCGCAGATCAACAATACGACAGGAACTGATACGAATGCCCAGAGCAGCCGCTTCCTTACCTCAAGCAGCTACCTCGCATTCAAGAACCTCAACATTTCCTATGATCTTCCCAAGAAATGGGTTGCTCCGCTCAGTCTCCGTGGCATCACTGCCGGAGTCTCTATCGACAACGTCTGTCTCATAACCGCGCGCTCCGGTATGAACCCGACTTACAGCTATGCAGGTGGACAGGGCGACTACTTTGTTCCCTCACGAGTTTATTCTTTCGAGATCACAGCACGTTTCTAAAAGTCTATAATCAAAGAATCAAAAGAGTATGAAAAATAAATATATTATCGGAGGTCTTGTTGCCACGATGATGGCACCCGCCCTTGTTTCGTGTAGCGACAGCTATCTGGACCAAGCCCCGCTTACCGATACCTCGATTGAGACCGTCAAGCATGACGAAAATGCCGCAGTGGCAACTGTCATGGGTCTTTTCCGCCAGATGCAGACCCAGTACGACGATCTGAAAAACGGTAACCTCAATGTTTCGGGTGAGACATATCTCGCTACCATATACGGTGAGGGTCTCGGCCCTGATGCCAACCCCAGTGAAACCACCTACTACATGGCTTCGGGTATCACCCCCAACAACTTCCGCCGTTCGTCAGGTGGATGGTGGACCATCTGGATGTACCGCTACTGCTACTCGATCATCGGTTCGGCCAACACTATTCTCGACGGAATGGCGGATGACCCGGATGATAGCGTAGAGCTTTGGCTCAAGGCATGTGCGCTCACCATGCGCGCCCACTGCTATACGCGACTCATGCAGGTTCATGCTCCCCGCTGGATTGACTCGGACAACGGTGAGAAATACTGTCTCGTGCTCCGTCTGCGTGCCGGTGAAGCGAATGAACATCCCTTGAATACTTGCAATGAGGTCTATGATCAGCTCTATGCCGACCTCAAGGAAGCTATCCGCTGCTTCGAAAAGACAAGCAAGAAGCGTTCAAGCGAAGAGCTCTTCATGGTAAATGAGGATGTGGCCCGCGGTCTCCTCGCCCGTCTCGCCCTTCTCAAGAATGACTACAAGACCGCTCAGGAGATGGCTCACGCCGCACGCCAGAATTATCCCATCATGCAGGGAGAGGACTACCTGAACGGCTTCTCTACCGTTACTTCCGAAACCATGTGGTCACCCGTCATGGACTATCTGGGAGTATATTACTGGAACTTCGGTGCACACTACGCCTGCAACGGCCACTACTCTTCAGTCAAGTGGGGCTACACCTACACTATGGACTATCAGCTCTACAAGCATCTGAAAGCTTCCGATGTTCGCTCGAAACTCTACTTCGGTCCTCTGACCGTGCAGCACGCTCCCGAGCTCGCAGAAAAGTATGGCGTGACCGCGGAGGATTTCTTCAATGCCGATCTGTACTCACAACAGCGCGCACTCGTATCCATCACCGGATCAGGAACATCACCCAAGGGTAAGAACCTCGCCATGTGGCAGTTCATCCAAGACTACGGTAATTCAGCCACTCTTCAGGCTAATCGTCCCGAAGATAACAAGGGTATCTACGTGCTCAACAAGTATGGTCTGGCACTCGGAACTCAGTTCAAGTTCCAAGGTCTCCCTGACGGCTATTCTTCATGCTGGGTTCCATACATGCGTAGTGCCGAAATGCTCCTGATCGAGGCTGAGGCTGCATGCAACAATAATGACGAAGCTACCGCACAGGCTTGTCTGAAGGAACTTATGGCCAAGCGCGATCCTTCCTACAGCTTCAGTGGCACAGGTCAGGCCCTACTTGACGAAGTGAAGCTTCAGCGTCGTATAGAGCTTTGGGGTGAAGGCTTCAACTGGTTCGACTACAAACGTTGGAATGAAGTGATTGAATACAGGACTTTCGACGGCGACTTCGACCAGATGGGATCTTATCCGAAGACGGTTTCAGCCAAGTATGAGCCGACTTTCATGAACGGCTGGCGTGCTGCTATTCCTGAGAAAGAATTTATCTACAATAAGCTTGCCGATCCATCCCTCGTAGGTCAGTAATTTGATCGGAATTAGAAATATCAGAGGAATCAGAAATATCAAAGGAATCATAATCGTCATTCAGCACGAAGATTCCGGAGATATATGAAGATTCCGGAGATATATACTGAAATTCCAAGGATATAAACTAAAAAGGATATATAAACTAAATGAGAATAGGGGTGTCATGAAGCAATTCATGACACCCCTATTCTCCTATTGGATTAATTGGGATCTAAAAAATGATTGGCAGATGATCTGCCAATCAGTCCATATTTTTGGCTTGTAGGGACGCGGCGTGCCGCGTATGCCGAATGAAATAGTTACAGTCGAAGTTACAGTCGAAGTTACAGTCGAAGTTACAATTGAAGTTATACCCAACTTACAGTCGAATTTACAGCCGACTTACATGTCGAAGTCCTAAGCAGATGTATTTCATCCGGCATACGCGGCACGCCGCGTCCCTACAATTTTCAACGATTTTTGGTGAGGACAAGCGTAAGGACCGCGCAGATGATCAGGACTATGCCGATTGTGGCGCGGACGGTCAGTATCTCGCCGAACAGGAGCACTCCGAACATGACTCCGGTAATGGGTTCGAGCGCGCCGAGAATGGATACAGCCACCGAACCGATGTACTGAATGGAAATCGCCACAGTCATTAGCGAAACGATAGTCGGAATGATGGAAATGCCTATCACACACGCCCAAGGGAGCAGTCCGGAGGGCACGGGTTGCACCTCAAAGAAACAGTTGGTGCGCACGGCAAAGACTATCAGACCGAAAAGGAGTGAATAAAAGGTGATGGTTGAGCCGTGAAGCCGCCCGATACGGCTCTTGTTGATGAAAACCATATAGAGCGCGTAGGAAAGCGATGAGCATATTACCAAGGTCACTCCCTCGGCGGTAACGTTTGCTCCCGGACCGGGATTGCACAGAAAAACTATACCAGTCAGGCAGATGACTATGGAGAGGATGGTCCACAGCGAGATACGGTCGCGGTAGAAGATCCAGAGGATGAGCGCGATGAACACCGGTTCGACAAACAGCAGCGTCGAGGCGATACCGACATCCATGTAATTGTAAGCTTCAAACAGCAGCACTGACGACAGGGCGAAGAGAATGCCGTTGAGCATCATCAGCGGTATGTCACGACGATCCAGACGGAAGCTCTCGCCTCTGACAAGCATGATGAATCCGAGGATCATCGACGCGAAAACATAGCGGTAAAACAGTACAGAGGAGACATCCATCCCTACTTCATAGAGCGGGACGGCAAAAAGCGGATTTGTGCCGTAGCTGACGGCTGCGACCGCTCCGAGAATATATCCTTTGGTTGTACGTGTCATTTCACTGCTTCATAAACGGAAGTAAGAGATTGTTCAGCTGATTATATTCGACGAGAAAACCGTCATGGCCAAACGGAGAGTGGATCTCGCCATAGACTGCGCCGGGGATCTTCGAGCAAAGTTCCTGCATCTCGCGCGGCGGGAAGACGATATCTGTCTCCAGTCCGATGACGAGAGTTCGGGCTTTGATGCGTTTGAGGGCTGCGTCAAGACCGCCACGGCCACGGCCAACGTCGTGCGTGTCGAATGCGTCAAGTATGGCGTGATATGAGTATGCGTCGAAACGACGGCAGAGCTTCTCGCCCTGATAACGCTGGTAGCTGCATGCACGGTGCACTTCAGGAAGTTCCTCTGTGTCGCGCTGCGTGAGGTTATAGCCGTAATATCCCCGGTAGCTGAGCAGGCCGATGGCGCGCGCGGCGGCGAGACCATTGCGTCCGGCCTGCGGGTCAGGATCGCCGAAAGTCGGATCGGCCTCGATGGACATGCGCTGGGTCTCATCGATAGCGATGGTCCAAGGAGTTGCGACAGCATCTGTGGCCATCAGCACGAGCCGGTCGAAACGGTCAGGTTCCATAACCGCCCATTCCACTGCCTGAAAGCCTCCGACGGAGCAGCCGACGAGGGTTGCTATACGGCCGATGCCGAGGGAGTCGGCAAGGATACGGTGGGCGTTGACAATATCACGGATAGTGTAGGGCGGGAAATCCTTGTAATACGGTTGGCCTGTCGCGGGATTGGTGTGAAGCGGAGCAGTCGTGCCGTAGGGCGATCCGAGGATATTGGCACAGATGATGAAATTATCGGCCGGATCAAGGAACTTTCCTTCCTCCACGGTGTGGGGCCACCAGTCCTTGACATCGCTGTTGGCAGTGAGTGCATGACACACCCAGATTACGTTGGACTTATCGGCGTTCAGAGTGCCGTAGGTGTGATATGCTATGCGCAGCTCGTCGAGCTGGCCTCCGAGTTCAAGGCTGAAAGGGCCGTTGTGGTGATAATAATTGATCATGATTCCGTTTGACGCAGTTTATTTGTGACTGCAAAGTTACGCATTTCGGAGGGTTCGGAGTGAATAAGGGACTACAAAAATTCAGAAATTCCGCGAATAACAGTCTTTCCGGAAATCCTCCGTCAGCGGAGTATTCGGGAAAATCCATCTGCTATTCGCGGAATTTCTGAATTTTTATACCTGTATATGTTGTCTATCCTTGGATTTTGTTTAGAAGGCCACATTGTATTTGCCGAGCAGCTCTACCGGACGGTAAGACTCCTTGGCGTGACGGAGACCGGGATCGCCGACATCCTCCTCGCGGTTGATGTACATTACCTCCGGATGACGTTCGGTCATCATTACGGCAAAGAGCTTATTGACGGTCTCACCCGCGCCATTGACCTCGTGGTTCATCTTCTCGATGTGGGTATAGAGTGTGTCGCCCTTCACCTCGCCGAGCGTGAAGGCTACAATGCCGTTTTCAGGTGTGGAGAGCACTGCACCCTCGAAGCCGTATGCCTCAAGATTATCGAGCACGTGCATCACTTGTTCGCGCTCCACATCGGCTATGGCCGGTTTTGAGAGCGGAAGATGGGTCGCGTTGAAAAACTCTTTTACGGCAGGAAGATGGTCGGCTGTCAGTGGCTCGAAACGGTAGCCGGGATGTTCAGCTTCAAAACGGTTGACGTGGTTACGCTTCTTGTTGAGTTTCTTTCCGCTGAGCGAGGCAAGTGAGGCTGCTTCATAGAGATAGTCGCTCCAGTCTTCGAGTTTGTCAACCGTAGCGGCTCCGAGAGCTTTCAGCGGGGCTACATAGACCTCCGGAACTGCGGAGAAAATCAGATCGTAGCCTTCCTGACGGCAATATTCGCGGAGAAGTTTCACGGATTCTTCGAGCGACATCTTTCCCATGGGGATTGAAAATGCGGGTCGCGTCACATCGTCCTCAGTCACACCCTTGACAAAAAGAGTGTTGTTGACTATGCAGTAAGTGTAGGCAAAGTATTCTATCCACATGAACATTCCTCCGACAGTGAAATCACATGTGCGGCCGAAAGCCTGATCAAGATAGGGCTTTATCACCGGAATGTCGGCAATGGTCATGGGCTTGAATTTCAAGCCGGTCTCCTTGCGCGGACGTGCGGTTATGACAGCGGTCGTGTATGGAGAGTAGTTTCGAGGGGTTATCATAATTAAATAGTTTGTGCGTTTTTCATTATGATAACACGCAGGAAAGGCCGGAGGTTCATTATGGGTGCAGAACCGATATATGAGTGCATAACCGATCACATTGTAGGGACGCGGCGTGCCGCGTATGCCGAATAAAATACATCAGCCTGAAATCTGGGCTATAACTATTTCATTCGGCATACGCGGCACGCCGCGTCCCTACAATGTCCCTCAAATGGAGGAATAAGAGGTCACGGGAAGATTACTGACGGCCTGAAGTGGCTACTTCGCGGTTGATCTTGTTGACGAGACCCTGAAGCACCTTGCCCGGACCGAGTTCGATGAACTCGTCAGCACCATCGGCGATCATGTTCTGTACGCTCTGAGTCCAACGTACGGGAGCGGTGAGCTGAGCGACGAGGTTTGCCTTGATCTCTGCGGGATCAGTGTGGGGCTTGGCATCGACATTCTGATATACTGGCACGACGGGAGTATGAACCTCAGTCTTTTCGATAGCCTCTGCGAGTTCGGCACGTGCAGGCTCCATGCAGGGTGAGTGGAACGCACCGCCTACCTTCAGACGCATAGCGCGCTTCGCACCGGCTTCCTTGAGTTTCACGCAAGCAGCGTCGATAGCCTCTTCCTCGCCTGAAATCACGAGCTGGCCGGGGCAGTTGTAGTTGGCGCAGACAACCACGCCGGGGATCGAAGCACAGATCTCCTCAACTTTCTCGTCGGGGAGAGCGATGACGGCTGCCATTGTCGAGGGCTTGAGTTCGCAGGCTTTCTGCATGGCCTGAGCGCGGGCTGAAACGAGACGGAGACCGTCCTCGAAGCTGAGAGCTCCGGCAGCCACGAGTGCTGAAAATTCGCCGAGAGAATGACCGGCCACCATTGCGGGGTCAAATTCGTCTCCCATAGTCTTGGCGAGGATAACGGAGTGGAGGAAGATGGCGGGCTGAGTCACCTTGGTCTGACGGAGATCCTCGTCAGTGCCATCAAACATGAGGTCGGTGATACGGAATCCAAGGATTTCGTTTGCTTTCTCGAACATCTCCTTGGCCACTTCATTGTTGTCATAGAGGTCTTTACCCATTCCGACGAACTGGGCACCCTGACCGGGGAATACAAATGCTTTCATAAAAAATACTTTTGCGTTGTATCGTTGTAATGATTGATCTTAATTATATCCGACTCGACGTGTAATCACCGTCTAACGGCGTGAGGACTAATGCTTTGACTCAGCTTTTGACCGGTGGTCGGTTTCAGACTGCAAAGTTACGCTTTTCCGGCAAGATTTTAAGGTTCAAAAACCATTTTTAACATCCACGGGGTCAAGCGACTCACCCTTTTCACAACTCGTCAGCAAAAATTTCACTAACTTTGCAGATATAAACAATTGATATTACTACGAAAATTTATGATACCTTGCTTTCTCAACCTCGGCACAGGCGAACTGATAGTCATTTTCCTCGTCATAATCCTCCTTTTCGGTGCGAAGCGCATCCCGGAACTTGCCCGAAGCATGGGCAAGGGAATAAGCATGTTCAAGCATGGAATGAACGAGGCTGTAACCCAGATCAACGAGACGCCTGAAGCTGACGCAAAGGCCAAAGCTGACAGCAAACCGACAACCGGCGAAGAAGAGAAGAAGTGAACTCGGAAATGGGATTCTGGGATCACGCCGAAGCCCTGCGCGGAGTATTGCTCCGGATCGCGGGGCTGATCCTCGTGCTCTCATGTGTGCTTTTCGCGGCTATGCCCCATATCTTTGACTCGGTGATCCTTGCGCCGTGTCGCCCCGACTTCATCCTCTACCGCTGGCTTGCAAAACTCCCCGGCGCGATGCTCCCTGACGCGGCTACCGGCGGGTTTGAGGTTCATCTCATCAATATTCGGCTTGCATCGCAGTTCTTCATCCACATGACCACCTCCTTTTGGCTAGCCATAGTGCTCGGCTTCCCGATGTGTGTCTATCTGCTGTGGGGCTTCGTCGCTCCGGGGCTTTACGAGGAGGAGAAGCGAGGAATGCGCACTGCCTTTCTCGCGGGCAACCTGATGTTTTTTCTCGGCGTGGCCACCGGTTATTTCCTCGTTTTCCCTCTGACGCTGCGCTTCCTTGCGGACTATCAGCTGAGCGCGATGATCCCAAATCAGATCTCGCTCGATTCCTATATGGACAATTTCTTCATGCTCATATTGGTGATGGGAATAGTGTTTGAACTTCCGCTCGTCACGTGGCTTATCGGTAAGACGGGTGTGCTGAAACGCGATTTCTTCAACCGTTTCCGCCGTCATGCCATAGTGGTGCTACTCGTTGCGGCGGCTGTCATCACTCCGAGTGGCGATCCGTTCACGCTGATGGTGGTGTTCCTGCCGCTCTACATCCTATGGGAACTCTCGGCTTTCGCTGTCCCGATGGCGGAGAAGCGCAATCAAGAAGTATAGACAAAAATACATTGATATTAATATAACGACAATGAAAATAGGTATAATTGTGGCCATGCAGAAGGAGCTGGCCCTCATCCTCCCGATGATAAGCGATCTCGTCACCGAGACCCGTGGGACAATCACATATCACTGCGGTCGCATCGGCGACAAGGAAGTGGCCGTGATGCAGTGTGGCATCGGTAAGGTCAACGCAGCTGTCGGGGCTGTTAGTTTGATCGATGCTTTCTCGCCTGACATCATGATCAACACCGGCGTTGCAGCCGGAGCTGGCAATGAGGTTAGCGTGATGGACGTTGTGATTGCTGACCGCCTCGTGCACCACGATTTCTGGTGTATCGGAGAGGAGTGGGGGAGAGTGCCGGGCTCGCCCCGTTTCCTTCCCGCGCTGTTGCCGCAGCTTGATCAGACCGACGGTGTGAAGCAGGGATTGATCGCATCCGGTGAGCTCTTCATCTCGTCAAAGGATGAAATTGACAAGATCCGCGGTCATTTCCCCGACGTGATGGCTGTCGATATGGAGTCGGCCGCCATTGCACAGGTATGCGAACTGCGTGGTGTACCTTTCGTGTGCATGCGCGTTATCAGTGACACGCCTTGGTGCTCCCACGACAATTCCCGCCAGTATGAGGACTTCTGGGAAACCGCCCCGCAGAAAACGTTTGAGATACTTAAACAGGTCATTAATTCCATAAATAATAACTAATTCATAATAGGCTGATACATCCGGGATTCATGAATTCGGTTGATGTATGTAGGGACGCGGCGTGCCGCGTATGCCGAATGAAATACATCATAACTGGAAACGAAATACACCATAATTGAAAATGATAACGTATCATTGAAAACCATAACATATCGTTGGGAATGACAATGTATCAAAATGATACCGTAGCAATTCAATTGTAAGTATTTATCCCAAAAAAATTACCATTACGGAAAAAGCCTGAATCATAAATATAATCTCGACGAGAAAAAGGTATAATCTCGACGAGAAAAAGGTCATTTGGCATACGCGGCACGCCGCGTCCCTACAGACTAATATCATTTATTATGCCTTATGCATTGAATTAAAATTATGAAAAAAATACCGAGTTTTACGATAGACCACAATCGATTGCTTAGAGGAGTATATGTATCGCGCCGCGATGTCACCCCCTCCGGCGACGTGATCACTACCTTTGATGTCCGTATGACCGAGCCGAATCGCCAACCCGCCCTGTCACCCGAAGCACTTCATGCACTCGAACATCTGGCCGCAACCTATCTGCGCAACAATCCGGAGTGGAAGGAGCGCATAGTCTATTGGGGCCCGATGGGATGCTGTACCGGTAACTACCTGATCATTCAGGGAGAGCTTGAAAGCTCCGACATCGTGACCCTGCTCCGCGACACGATGAAATTCGTAGCGGAATTCGACGGGGAAATTCCCGGTGCTACTCCGCGCGACTGCGGCAACTATTCCTTCATGGATCTTGAGGCCGCACGTAAAGCAGCCCGCACGTATCTTGACGAGGTACTGACCGTGATCACTCCGGACAATCTCGTCTATCCGCAGTAAGGATGCGTGTGAGCAGCGTCAAAATCTTATCGACACACAATGAAAGACCTCAAAGGAATAAAGGGAAAATTTTATATAGCCTCGCTGATAGAGGAAGGCGAGCACGAACATCAGGACTTCAAATTCGCTATCTCTGACGCCCGCAAGATAGCCCGCAGTATCTCCGCTTTCGCCAACAACGACGGTGGCCGTCTGCTCGTAGGTGTAAAGGACAACGGAGTCATTGCCGGTGTCAGGAACGAGGAAGACATCTACGTGGTCGAACAGGCGGCTGAGATGTACTGTCGGCCTTCGCAGAAGATACGTGTCACGGCGTTCAAGACCGAGGCCGACAAGGTTGTGTTCCGTATCGAGATAGACCGTGCCGAGCGTCGGCCGGTCGTGGTTCTTGAGGCGAATGGTGTGAGTCATGCCTATTATCGCGTGAAAGATGAAAACATACTTGCCCCCGATCTGCTGGTCCGGGCATGGATGGCTGCTGCTGAAAGTGATGGCTGTGTCATCTCGCTATCGGATGCGGAGCGGTGTCTGCTCGGCATGATGGAGCAGGGGCCTACGGCTTTGGAGGACTTCATGCTTTCCGCCCATGTCTCCCGTGCGACAGCTGAGGATATGGTCATCCGCCTCCACTCCATGAACCTTCTTGACTTTCACTATGACGGCAAAGGTTTTCGCCTAAGTTCTGCCAATGACGCGATGCAGGAATAGCCGTCGGTCTGGTGGCTATGATAAAAACGATTTAACCGGTTGTGGGGTATATGCTTTTGCCTGTCCTCACAACCGGTTTTTCTTGATAGTTATAGAAATAATATAGTCGTAAAAAATAAGAATGCTGCGGCGGATTTCCGCCACAGCATTCTTATTTTTGCAGTATGGATCTTATTTTGTAAGCTTTGAGAGATCGATGCAGAATTCTCCGCTCTGGTTAGCGTAGTAACCACCGTCATTATCAAAGATAGCGAGACCCTTGACAGGCCATGTGATCTTACCATCGGCATACTGTCCGTATGTCTGGAGACCGATTGTCATGACACCGTAGCCCATATCTACACCGGTTGTGAAACCATCGTTGGGAGTGCTTCCGAAGAACACCTTTGAAGGATCGGTAGCATCCACCACCACATAGTTCTCAGAGAGTGTGCAGTATCTCTGGAAGGGAGAGTCAGCACACCCGTAAGGATTGACGAGGCGGTAGAGACCGGGAGTGGTTGAATGTTCTTCGATCTCAACATTCCAAGTCAGGCAAGGATTGCTGAAGAGCGGGCCAACCATGTCGTCGGTATATTCGCAATAGCCGAGCGAGTTCCATTCAGTACCGTTGGCATAAACGAATGTACCTTCCCAAGCGTCTGAAAGATAGGGTGAGGTAAATTCCGGATCAATTGAAAGTGCAAGGTTGTAAGTGGTGAAGTTTTCCATCAGATCCACGAGAGGAGTAATGGATACCACCGCACTTTCCGCACCATTTGCAAATGTTACCTGTGAAGGAATAGTGAACTTATCAGTATCACCGGAAGCTGTAATGCCTACAGAAATCTCACCGCCGGTAGTCTTACGATAGATGGTGATTGTCTGTGCGCCTGCTTCAGCGTCAATAGCGAAGTCAGAGATCTCATCGGATGAGAAATAGACACCGGGAGTGTTCACTTCTTTGGCCGGAGTGTATTCGACTTCGTCCGTACAGGCTGTGAAAGCCATAGCGGCAGCCACTCCGAGAATTGAGAATAATTTATTGAATTTCATCGTATGAACTTACTTGTTGATTTAAGCTGGTTTGAATTTATCACCGACTGCGGGGTTGGCAAAGCCTTCGACACCCTTGTTGAAGTTTCCTTCATAGTCAACGAAGGGCCAGTTCATCCAGCCGGGACGGCCATTAGTGTTGAACTGTGCGGCTGCAGGCCAGTTAGAACCGTCGTATGCACGGGTCACACCCTTGTTGAGACGCTTGAAGTCATAGAAGATCACGTTCTCGCCCCAGAACTCGATACGCTTCTGCTTGAAGCATTCGTCAACCACACCGTCCTTGTCAGTTGCAAGGCATGAGTAGGTGGGATAGCGGTAAGTCTGCATGAACGATTCGAGGAGGGTCTTGCCCTGAGCGGGGTTGGAGTGTGCGGTTGCCTCAGCCTCGATGAGATACATTTCCTCGATACGCATGAGGGGCACGGCCACGGCAAATGTAGTGGCACGCTGGTCAACCACGCCATTGCCGGGACGGAACTTGATACCTGCGTAGGTCATGAGTGAGTTGCCCTTGCTTGTGGAGATGAAAGGTTCCTGACCTGAAAGGAAGCTTCCTTCGGGAGCTTTCCAAGAGAGCTTGCGCCAGTCGGCATTGTCAATTGAAGAGTAGAGGGCAGCGTCGATCATCATGTTTGTGCCATACTGACCGTTGTAACCGAGATTGGACTCTCCGATCATGAAGCTACCCCAGTTGGATGACTGACCGGTAGTGACGGCCTCGTCATTGCTCTCATACTGGATGGCCCACATCCAAGAGTTGAAGCTGGAATTGTTGAAGCCGTTGGCCTTGTCGAACCATTCGCTCTGGGTAAGAGGAGCGTAGCCTGCACCGGTGTTGATGGCCTTGCGGGCATACTCGGCAGCCTTAGGATAGTTCTCATCCCACATATATACGCGGGCCATGAGACCATAGACTACTGCGAGGTCAGGGAACACCTTGGAGTCACGCACCGAAGTGGTCGATTGGAAGAGTTCTTCAGCCTGAGCGAGATCGGCAAGGAGTTTTTCCGACATCTCGGCATGGGGCAGACGGGGATTGTTGGTAAGCTCGTCGCTCGTCATGTCGGGAGTAACGTAGGGCACGGTCAGACCGGTCACGTTGTTGTTGTCAGTATTGATAGGGCTGATGGTCTCGTTGGGGAGGAACTCGTAGGTACGGGCCATGTCAAGATATGTCGCGCTGCGGTAGGTGATGGCTTCAGCGAGATACTTGATCTGTTCGGGCGACTGGGGATTGGCGAGCATACCGATCACCTCATTGGCAGCCTTGACCTGAAAGTTGAGATAGTACCAGTTGATCTGTGAGAGCAGATAGGTGGGGTCAATCGAGATGCTCACCTCCTGCCAGTACAGGAAGTGCTGGTAACCGGTGTAAGGCTGGATCATGTCATTGGTCATGACATTCTGAGCGATGAATACCGCGGGATAGCCGAAGTCAAAAGCGTTTGAGCTCCATGTATGCCAGTTCTTCATGTAGGCGGGCATACCCTTGACGATAGATTCAAGTGACTTTGACGATTCGGCAACCTGATCTGAAGTCACACCATTGGTGGGGAATGTCTCTTCGATACATCCCGTCAGCATGGGTGTTGCTGCAGTTAATACTGCAAGCGATTTCAATATATTTTTCATTGTGAATTGTCGGGGATTAATTAGAAGGTTACAGAGATACCGCCTGAGAGAGTGCGGATTGCTGAATAGTAGGCGTTACCACCGCTGATGCTTGTACCGCCGAGGCCGAACTGACGGGGGTCAAGACCTTGACGCTTTGACCACAACCAGAGGTTTTCACCGCTGAAATATACGCGGACCTTTTCAAGGAAGATCTTGTTGCAGATATTCTTGGGGATGGTATAGCCGAAGTTTACATTCTGAAGTGTCAGATAAGAAGCATCGGTGAGATACTGATCAGATGTGATCTGGAAGTTGTCGGCGAACTGGAAGCGGGGGATTGTTGATGAGGGATTCTCAGGAGTCCAAGCGTTGAGGACATCGGCATGGAATGTAGAGCCGCGTGTTCCTGACTGGGGAGCTGACATGTAGTTGTCATAGCTCTGGTCGATGACCTTGCCGCCGATCTGATAAGTGAAGTCAACCGAGAGGTCGAAGCCCTTGAAGGTGAAGGCTGTTCCGAAACCACCGTAAGCCTTGGGAATAGCAGAGCCACAGAGGTATTCATCAGGTTCATCGTTATAGTTGACCTTTTCGCGTTTTTCGATGATCGGGTGACCGGCAGCGTCGTTGATGGTTTTACCGTTTTCGTCGGTCTTATAGACATTCTTCCAGAAGAGGGGCATACCTGTTTCCTGATCTACGCCAGCGAACTGAGCCATGTAGTAAGTGTACATGGGAAGACCCTCGGCGATGAAGAAGCCGCGTGATGCAGTACCGTAGTGACCCTCGACGTAGTTACCCTTGTTGGTTTCGGGAAGGCGAGTCACCTTGTTCTTGTAGAACGTGAGGTTGAAGTTGAGATCCCAAGTGAAGTCGCGGGTAGCGATGACAGTGCCGCGGAGGTCAAATTCCATACCGCTGTTACGCATGTCACCGAAGTTCTCCCACTGGTTTGAGTAGCCTGACGATGCGGCGAGAGGCTTCTGATAGAGCATATCGGATGTCTTACGGTAGAAACCTTCGATGCTACCTGTGAGGCGATTGTTGAAGAATGCGAATTCGACACCTGCATTGAAGTTGCCGTTCTTTTCCCAAGTGATGTCGGGATTACCCTTGACTGAGCTTGCAGAGAGTGAGGGCTGACCATCGACGTTGACAATAGTGTAGTTGTTGGTGTAGCGGTAGTTACCGATGTTGTCGTTACCCTGTTCACCGTATGATGCCTTGATCTTCAGAAGATCTACCCAGTCAGCCTCGAACCAGTTTTCCTTAGAGATGATCCATGCGCCACCGAGTGACCAGAAGTTACCCCAGCGGTGATCGGGATGGAAACGTGACGAAGCGTCGCGACGGAATGAAGCAGAACCGAAGTATTTGCTGTCATAGTCATACTGAGCGCGGAAGAAGTAACCTTCGTTGTCGTATGAGGTGGTGTAGGATTCCATAGAGTTGTCGATCACAGCACCGTTGAGCTCGTGGTTGCCCGGTGAGAACATGTTGGTACGTGTGGCACCGAGGTAGGTTGTCTTGATCCATGTGTTTTCATGACCGAGGAGGACACTTACATCGTGGAGACCGAACTTACGGTTCCAGTTGAGAAGTTGCTGATAAGTGTAAGTCATGTAACGCTCGTGTTCCTTGATGACGCGACCGCCTGCAGCGAGGTTGTTTTCAGTGAGGGGGTTGCTCACGGAAGTACCGCGATATTCATTGACATAGACAGTGTTGTTTGTAGTGAACTTGAAGTCACGGAGGAAACGGATCTCGGCGAAACCGGTAGCATTGACAGAGTTGCCCTCTGTGTTGTTGGTGTCATAGACAACGTCTGAAACACCGTTTGAACCGAATGATGCACCACCGGGACGGCGCAGACCTGCGTTCTGACCCTGACCGTAGTCATAGAGGATCATACCGTCGGCATTTCTCATGATTTCACCCTTGCCGTCACGGATATACATCGGATAGATCGGGGCGATAGAAGTTGCGATGGCGAGCGGGTTGGCGACAGAAGATGTCGAACCGTCAGATGTCATTGCATTGTTGTTGGTGTGTGCGTAAGCGAAGTTCGCACCGACCTTCAACCATGATTTCAGCTGTGAATCAGCATTGAGACGACCGGTAAAACGCTCATAGTTGGTGTTGGCGATGATACCTTCGTTGTTGAGATAACCGATTGAAGCGTAGAAATTGGTTGACTGAGTGGAGTTGGATACAGACACGTTGTATTCCTGACGGAGGCTCTTGGCATAGGTCTCGTCGAGCCAGTTGTCAGGCGTGATGAAGTATTCCTGACCATTGTAGTTGACCACATTACCGAAAGTGGCAGCAGGATTCACCTTACCGTTGCGGCCGATGAAGAATTCGTTTGAAGGATAGGAGAAAGGCTGATAACCAAGACCGTAATCAGAGCTGTTGATAAGGTTGTTGTTGGCATACTGCCATGCCTGATTTGCACTCATTCCGCGTTCGTTAGTGAAATAGTTGTAGAGTGAGTTGTAATAGGTCTCGAAGTACAGACGGGGATCCTGAATGGTATTGTAGTCAGCAACGGCGCGTGAGTTCTGACCCCACTTGGCGTCGAGGGTTACCACTGCGTTCGAACCGTTCTTTGCTCGCTTGGTAGTGATGAGGATGACACCATTGGCACCACGTGCACCGTAAAGAGCGTTTGATGCGGCATCCTTGAGAATGGTCATTGACTCGATATCGGCAGTGTTGATATTGGTGATCGAACCGCCGTAAGGCACACCATCAAGCACGATAAGGGGATCATTACCTGCATTAAGCGATGAAATACCGCGGATCACGATTGAAGAAGGACCGCTACCGGGCTGACCGGACTGATTGAAGATCTGAGTACCGGCGGCCTTACCCTGAAGGGCGTTGAGCGCGTTGGTAACCTGTGCTTGCTCGATTTCAGCTGCATCAATCACGGTTGCCGAACCGGTGAAAGCCGAACGCTTTGCCGTACCGTATGCCACGGTGATGACTTCGTCGAGCATGTTAGTACCGTCGAGGACGATGTTCATCCTCACTCCGGGAGTGATGGCGACTTCTTTAGTGTTCATTCCGACGTATGACACGGAAAGTTTTTTGACAGAGGCCGGAAGCGTCAGCGAGAAGTTGCCGTCAACGTCAGTGGCGGCTCCGATCTGAGTACCGACTCCCATGACGGTCGCTCCGACAAGCGGCTCGCCGTCTGTTCCGCTCACCGTACCGCTGACGGTCTGGTTCTGGGCCATGACCGCGATGGTAGTGATGAGCGCTGCAAGTAGTAGAAACAGCTTTTTCATACCTTGTAGTTAAGTAATACGAATTGGTTAAAGTGTTGAAAATAATGATTGTTAGCTTCTTGTTCGATCACCGCACGGTGATGATTGTCGGGGAGAGTAGAAAGATTCTCAAATAGACACATTCTCATTTTTTGAGACACTATGAGGAAGTGGAATTGAAGAGTGTGAAAAAATCGAATAAATAATATGCTTTTTTTCACAAATCCTAAACTATTCGAGCGCAAAAGTAATATTTTTTGATGAATCTGTTAATAGTTGTTATGTGAAATAATGTTAATTACGGTATGTATGCGCTTTCATTATGCAATTTAACATTATCTGTGCGTAACAAAATGAAAGAAAAAGAGGATGAATTGTTTGACAGAAGTTACGGAAAGGAGAAAATCATTCCTTTAATCAGATATTTTTATAGTAAGAATCTTCTGAGAATTGTTGATGCAATTTCTTAGCAAATGTGAAATACAACACCGCTGGATTATAAAATTTCACTTCGTGATGAAATTTTCTTTCAAATTATTTGCACAGATGAATTAATGATTATAAATTTGCACGGTCGAAAAAGAACAACGACTGACTCTTTACAACAATGAACGCTAATTTTAACAGCATGAATTATTGGTGGCGCATCGGTAAGACATATCGATGGCAATGATTCATTATATAAGATCAACATCCCCGAAGATTTAGCTATAATTATAATATCTGCGGCCATCGATTGAAAAAAATCGGTGGCCGCAGATCTTTTCTCTCCCCACCGTTTCAACTGAATAAAAGAAATAATCAAATAAATCCCTATAATGGAAAAATACAGGTCACTCCTTCCGATCGACGAGGAAGGATATTACGGACGATTCGGAGGGGCATATATCCCCGAAATACTCCACAGCAATGTGAAGAATCTGCGGGAGGCTTTCTACCGCTATGTGGATGACGAGAATTTCCAGCGTGAGTTTGACTGGCTGATGCGCGACTACGTGGGACGTCCCTCGCCGCTCTACCGTGCCGATAGCCTCAGCGAACTTTACGGAACAAACATCTATCTCAAGCGTGAGGACCTCAACCATACCGGAGCACATAAGATAAACAATGCCATCGGGTCGGCCCTTCTTGCCCGACGCATGGGTAAGCACCGCATCATCGCCGAGACGGGTGCGGGGCAGCACGGCGTGGCCACTGCGACAGTTTGTGCGCTCATGGGGCTCGAATGTGTGATCTATATGGGAGCGACGGATGTGGCGCGTCAACAGCCCAACGTGGAGCGCATGAAGATGCTCGGTGCAACGGTAGTGCCGGTGCAGTCGGGCAACAAAACCTTGAAAGATGCCACTAACGAGGCCATACGCGACTGGTGTTGCAACCCTGACAGCTTCTATATAATAGGTAGTACGGTCGGGCCGCATCCCTATCCAGAGATGGTGGCTCATTTCCAGTCAGTCATCAGCAAGGAGATCCGCGAGCAGCTGAAGTCGCACATAGGCCGTGAGAATCCGGATTATGTGGTGGCCTGTGTGGGTGGCGGAAGTAATGCCGCCGGAGCATTCTATCATTTCATCAATCATCCGGAAGTCAAGCTCATTGCCGCCGAGGCTGCGGGCAAGGGTGTGGATAGCGGTGAGACGGCTGCTACCATTCAGGTCGGGAGCGAGGGGATCATCCACGGAGCGCGTACGCTCGTCATGCAGACCCCCGACGGACAAATTGTGGAGCCTTACTCAATATCGGCCGGTCTTGACTATCCCGGTATCGGTCCGCTCCACGCTTTCCTCGCCACTTCAGGACGTGCGGAGGTGCTTGCAGTGACTGATGCGGAGGCTCTCTCGGCGGCTATGACGCTTACACGCCGCGAGGGTATCATCCCGGCTCTCGAAAGTGCCCATGCTCTGGCCGTGCTTGACAAGAAGAGTTTCGGACGCGATGATGTTGTCGTCATCAACGTCTCCGGGCGTGGCGACAAGGATATGCAAACTTACCTTTCATTCAATTCATAACGCATTATGAATTAAAAGAATTAACTATGTCAAATAAAATCACTCAATACAGACGTACTATCCCGGCCGATCTTGAGACTCCGGTGGGAATTTATCTTAAAGTACGCGATCTCTATCCTCAGTCGGCACTGCTTGAAAGCTCCGACTATCATGCGCAGAACAATGCTACCTCTTTTATAGGTGTAGATCCGATCGGCTATTTTAAGGTCGAGGACGACAAGGTGAAACTCGGTTATCCCCGACAGGCCGAAATCGTGAGGCCGATCGGCACGGGAGTCGATGTGGTCAAGGAACTCGGCGACTACATCAAAAGTTTCGACATCGCTGATACCGACCCGCGACTGCCCGACGGATTTCTCGGATATACGGCCTACGATGCCGTCCGCTATTTCGAGGATGTGAAGATTCAGCCTCATGAGGAGAAGTTCGACGGCATTCCGGACATGTATTATGTCCTCTACCGTTTCCTGATCGAGGTGGATCATTACAAGAACGAGATGACCATTGTCGAAAACTGCCCTGAGGGGGAGGAGGTGCAGACAGATGAGCTGATCTCCGTGCTCCACAATAATAATATGGCGCAGTATCCCTTCGCTCCCGCCGACGATCTCGAATCGAGCATGAGCGATGACGATTTCATCCGTGCCGTGGAGAAATGTGTGCGTCATGCCCTGCGTGGGGATGTGTTTCAGATCGTACCCTCGCGCCGTTTTTCCCGTGGTTTCACCGGCGACGAGTTCAATGTCTATCGCGCCCTGCGCTGCATCAATCCCTCGCCCTATCTGTTTTACTTCGATTTCGGAGGCTTCAAGGTGTTTGGTTCATCGCCTGAGACACATCTTCGCATCACAGGCCGAACCGCATATATCGACCCGATCGCAGGAACTTTCCGCCGCACGGGCGACGATGACCGCGACCGCGAACTTGCCAAGGCACTGCTGAAGGACGAGAAGGAGAATGCCGAACACATCATGCTCGTGGATCTCGCCCGCAATGACCTCAGCCGGAGCGGCGGACGTGTGGAGATCGATTTCCTGAAAGAGATACAGTATTATTCTCACGTTATCCACATGGTGTCGCGCGTCAAGGCGGAACTGCCGGAGGGGGCGGACAATTACCGTCTCTTTGCCGACACCTTCCCTGCCGGAACGCTTTCGGGCGCACCGAAAGTCCGCGCTATGCAGATCATTGACGAGGTCGAACCTCACAGCCGTATGCTCTACGGCGGCTGTATCGGTTATCTCGGTTTCAACGGCGACATCAACCAAGCCATCACCATCCGCAGTTTCCTCAGCCACGGCAACCGTCTCTATTCGCAGGCCGGTGCGGGAATCGTCGCCCACTCCAGACCCGAAAGCGAGCTTCAGGAGACACGCAACAAACTCGGTGCGCTTAGCAAGGCTATAACCTACGCGGTTGAATTTGGCAAATGATCCTCTAACAACTTATATAATACGCAACTGAAATGCGAGTACTTATAATCGACAATTACGACTCCTTTACATATAATATAGCACATGCGCTCCGTCAGCTCGGTGTCCAGCCGGATGTGAAGCGGAATGACCGCATCACACTCGACGAAGTGGGTGCTTACGACAAAATCATAATCTCTCCGGGACCGGGCATACCGTCGGAAGCGGGAATACTGATGCAGGTTCTCGACCGCTACGCCACGGAGCGTCCGATACTCGGAGTGTGTCTCGGACATCAGGCCATCGGTGAACGCTTCGGTGCGAAACTCCGCAATCTTTCCTCGGTCTATCACGGAGTCCACACTCCTACCAAGGTAATCGCTGATGACTACATCTTTGCCGGATTGCCCGAAGAGTTCGAGGTCGGGCGTTATCACTCTTGGGTGGTGGATCGCGACACTTTACCGGAGGAACTGATCGTGACTGCCGTGAGTCCTGACGGCGAGATCATGGCAATGCGCCATAGGGATCTTGATGTGCATGGAGTACAATTCCATCCGGAATCGGTCCTTACGCCTCAGGGTATTGAAATTTTCAGACAATTTTTATTCAATTCATAATCCTTATTCAATGCATAATTCATTATAGGGTGATGCATTTGGGATTCGTGGATTCGGTTGATGTTTGTAGGGACGCGGCGTGCCGCGTATGCCGAATGAGATACATCATAACTGGAAACGAAATACATCATAACTGAAAATGATAACATATCAATTCAATTGGAAGTATTTATCCCAAAAAAATTATCCTTACGGGAAAAGCCTAAATCATTAAATATAATCTCGAAATATAATCTTGACGAGAAAAAGGTCATTTGGCATACGCGGCACGCCGCGTCCCTACAAACATCGACCATATCCACAGATCCCAGATACGACAGGGTAATATCCATGATTTATTATGAATTATGTATTAAACAATTACTACGATGAAGAATCTATTATATAAAATGTTTGAGCACAAGAATCTCAGCCGCGAGGAAGCGAGGGATGTGTTGCTCAACATAGCCGACGGTCGCTACAACGATGCGCAGCTTGCAGCATTCATGACGGTCTTTCTGATGCGCAGTATCACCCTCGACGAGCTTACCGGTTTCCGCGACGCACTGCTCGAACGTCGTCGTCCGGTGGATATGTCGGATATCAAGGCCATTGATATTGTCGGCACTGGTGGTGACGGCAAGAACACGTTCAACATATCGACAGCGACATGCTTTGTCGTTGCAGGATCGGGTCGTAAGGTGGTCAAGCACGGCAACTACGGTGCAAGTTCGGTGTCAGGAGCAAGTAACGTCCTCGAACACCACGGTGTCAAATTCAGTGCCGATACCGATATTCTCCGCCGTTCACTCGAAGAATCGGGCGTAAGCTATCTCCACGCACCCTTCTTCAGCCCTGCGCTTAAAAGTGTCGCACCGGTCAGGAAAGCACTTGCCGTGCGTAACTTCTTCAACATGCTTGGGCCGCTTGTTAATCCGACACTGCCCAAATATCAGCTTCTCGGTGTCTATAACCTGAAACTGATGCGCCTTTACAACTACATCGCTCAGAATGAAGGGATCAACTGCACGATTGTCCATTCGCTCGACGGATACGACGAAATCTCGCTGACATCACCTTTCAAGGTCGTAGGGCCGGGTGAGGAAAGGGTTTTCGAAGCAGCTGACCTCAATCTTCCGCAGGCTACCGAGGCTGACCTGTGGGGCGGAAAGACTGTGGCCGATGCAGCTAAGATATTCGACGCTGTCCTTGCAGGTAAGGCGACCGCCCCACAGGAAAACTGTGTCGTGGCCAACGCAGCCTTTGCAATCCGTACGCTTGAGCCGAAAATCGCTCTTGACAGAGCACTGGAAGAAGCGAGGGAGAGCATACGTTCCGGTCGTGCGGCTCAAGCGTTCAAAAAATTCGTGGAGATCAACAGTTGAACGGAGGGAAAATCATGGCAAACATACTTGACAAAATCATAGCCAACAAAAGGCGTGAGGTCGAAGCAGCCGACAAGCTTCTCGGTCCGGAAGTGGCCATCACGACTGACCGCGAAACAGTTTCGCTTCGCAACGCACTCTTGGACAGTCCTACGGGAATCATCGCCGAATTCAAGCGTCGTTCACCGTCGAAAGGTGAGATCCATCCATTGGCACTGGTCAATGAAGTTGTGCCTGCCTATGAGGATGCAGGGGCAAGTGCATGTTCCATCCTGACGGACACCGTCTATTTCGGAGGTGCGCTGACGGATCTTGCCAACGCACGCGCCCACAGCTCCTTACCGCTGCTGAGAAAGGATTTTATAGTCTCGCGCCGTCAGATAGCCGAAGCGAGAGCTTTCGGAGCGGATGCTGTGTTGCTGATTGCTGCGGCATTGACACTGCGCGAGGTCAAGGACTTCACGACCTATGCCCATTCGCTTGGACTTGAAGTCCTGTTTGAGATTCACAATGCGACCGAACTTGACAAGTATGTGCCTGAAGTGGATCTGGTCGGTGTCAATAACCGTGATCTCACCACTTTCCATACCGACCCGTTGCTGTCAGAGAAGGTGGCCAAGGAATTGCCGTCGGATGTGGTGAAAGTGGCTGAAAGCGGCCTGACTTCGATGGCGGAGGTCGAACAGCTCCGCGCGTCGGGATTCAGCGGATTCCTTATCGGTGAAACCTTCATGCGTCACGATCACCCCGGTGAGGCTCTTCGCCGATTCATCGACGGGACACTCTAAACCTCCATCCGCGTATGCCACTATCGATAAAAGTCTGCGGAATGACCATCCCGGACAATATCCGTGCGGTTGCCAAGCTTGGTCCGGATTGGCTGGGGCTGATCTTTCATCCCGCTTCGCCGCGCAACGCTTTGTCACTCTCTCCTGATGCTCTCGCAATGCTGCGCGAAGAACCGGATGGCCGGATGCTGCATTTCACGGGTGTGTTTGTGGATCGTCCTGCCGGTGAAGTGTTACAGCGGGCCGATGACTTCGCTCTCTCGGCCGTGCAGCTCCACGGAAGTGAAAGTCCCGAATACTGTTCCTCGCTCCGTGGACACGGTTTTGAAGTCTGGAAGGCAGTCGGGATCGGGAGCAAGGATGATTTTCAGGCACTGCAACCCTACATCGGGACTGTAGATCGTTTCGTTTTTGACCGTAAAAGTCCTCGCCACGGAGGGACAGGGAAGAAATTCGACTGGAATCTCCTCGCTGACTATAATTTACCCGTCAATTTTATGCTCGGAGGAGGTGTAGGGCCTGAAGATGCGGAGACTATCCGTTCACTCGATCATCCGCAGCTTATAGGTCTGGATCTCAACAGTCGTTTCGAGATCTCACCCGGCATAAAGGACGCGATTTTGCTTAAAAATTTCATAAACTCACTGATGGAACGCCCTACCGGTGCATCGGTGTAAAAAATCCGAACAATGAACCGAATAGATAAACTTTTCAGCCGGAAACAATCCGACATACTCTCAATTTACTTCACCGGAGGTTTCCCCCACCGTGATTCAACTGTCGATATAATCAAGGCTTTGGCCGACGGCGGTATCGACATGATTGAAGTCGGAGTCCCGTTTTCCGATCCTATGGCGGACGGTCCTGTGATTCAGGAAAGTTCGACTATAGCCCTGCGCAACGGAATGAATCTCCATCTGCTCCTCGATCAGGTGGAAGAGGCACGGCGCACGGTGACCGAAATACCTATGGTGCTCATGGGGTATCTCAACCCGATGATGCAATATGGCATAGAACCGCTCTTCAAACGTTGCAAGGAAGCTGGTATTGATGCATTGATCATTCCGGATCTTCCTTTCCACGAGTACATGCGCGATATCCGCGAGCTCTGCCGCAAGTATGATCTGCCTATGATCATGCTCATCACTCCCGAAACGTCAGATGAACGCATTAAGCTGATCGACGAGAATTGTGACGGTTTCATATACATGGTATCGGCCGCCGCTACGACCGGCACACGAGATTCATTCGGCGAAGCGCAACTCGACTATTTCCGTCATGTCAACTCCCTTGACCTCAGCCATAAGCGTCTGATCGGATTCGGCATATCCAATCCATCCACCCTTGGCGAAGCATTCACGTATGCCTCCGGAGCCATTATCGGTTCACTTTTCATAAAATGTCTTGGCCGGACCTCCTCTCCGGCTGAAGCTGTCAGTCTGTTGAAAAGCACCATCGGAATAGCCTGACTCTATGAAATGAAAAGCTTGATGCTGCCGGCTGTTGCCCTTTTGACTGATCTGACTGGAGTGATAATGATGCTGTTTGGTCAATCGGCGTGACAGGGATGGCCGCATCAGGCTTCTCATTTTTTTGTATGGATTCCATAGATTGCCTGTGTCGCTATTTTATGGCCTCGTCACCGGAGCTTGGAGTTGGCAGGTCAAGGATTTTTTGCTAAATTTGCACTTCGGTTCGCGGCCTGTTCCACGAACCGTACGGATTCCTGACCCTTGCGTCGGTCTCGTACCTCACACTATATACTACTGAACGATAAAAATCCATACATCTACGCCGATGCGCAACGATACAGAACTCGAAGGGGTGTCACTTCTCGGTAACACCGGGACGACTTACCCTACGCAATATGCTCCTGAAGTGCTTGAGACGTTCATCAACAAGCATCCCGACAATGAATATCTGGTGACCTTTACCTGCCCGGAATTTACATCGCTTTGTCCGAAAACCGGACAGCCTGATTTTGCAAAAATCCTCATTTCCTATATTCCGCGTGAGCGTATGGTCGAGAGCAAGAGCCTGAAACTTTACCTGTTTAGTTTCCGCAACCACGGCGATTTTCATGAGGACTGTGTCAACATCATCATGAAGGATCTGATAAAGCTGATGGATCCCCGCTATATCGAAGTGAAAGGAATCTTTACCCCGCGCGGAGGCATAGCCATCCATCCTTTCGCAAATTACGGCGATGACGCGCACAAGGAACTCGCACGTCAGCGCATGCTTGCATCTTTCCCTGATAACTTCTGAACCGTCACCAGCGCGGAAACCATTTAAAATTGATTTGAATTATGGCTAAAGATACATTGCTTGTACTTTCCGGAGGCATGGACTCCGTCACAATGCTCTGGGAATATGCCGATACGCTTGCCGCAGCAGTGACTTTTCAGTATGGCTCTAACCACAACATGCGCGAGGCCGCATGTGCGCGATGGAACTGCGAGAAACTCGGCATCCGATGGTATGAAATCGACCTATCGTTCATGGGTAAATATTTCGAAAGCTCACTTCTCAGCGGGGCTGACGCTATCCCCGACGGAAGTTATGATGATGAAAACATGCGTTCGACTGTAGTTCCGTTCCGCAACGGCATCATGCTTTCGGTTGCGGCCGGACTTGCTGAAAGCCTTGGGCTTAAAAACGTCATGATCGCCAATCATTCGGGTGACCATGCCATCTACCCGGACTGTCGCCCGGCCTTCATAAAGTCAATGGGTGCGGCGATTGCCGACGGTACATACGAGCATCTCAAACTTCTTGCGCCATATACCGATCTGACCAAGGGCGAGATCGCGCTCCGTGGCAAGAATCTCGGCGTCGATTACTCACACACATATTCCTGCTACAAGGGTGGTGAGCATCACTGTGGGACGTGCGGGACATGTGTCGAGCGTCGTGAGGCTCTTGAATTTGCCGGTATAATCCTTGAGAATGATTGAGACAACCGGATCTTAAACAATAGGCACATCAGTCTGAAAAACAGAATCTACAAGAATCGCGCAGATGCAATCAACCAGACCGTCAAATCCCGATCCTTCCCGACGCCGGCGGCAGCGACGCCGCTTCAGTCCGCGCAAGGCAATGAGAGTGTTCCTTCCGTTGATACTTTTTATAGCCCTGTGTGTGGTGATGTGTACCCCTACGCGTCATTCCGAGGATGATGGTACTGTAATCACGGTTGATTCAAGCGAAATCCTCAATGACGAGCTGACCATTGTCGATTCCGATCCTGTGATCGATACCCTTACCACTCCGGCTGACGAGATAGAGATTGAAACCGGAAATGATTTTCCGGCGGTGTCGGAGGCTGATGCTTCGGTCGATGCTCCAGTGTTCAAGACGGTTCATGATCTTGAGATCGATACTGTCAGCCGATACCTCAATCGTCTTGACGATATGCCTGGCCCGACACGCCGCATAAAGGTAAACTATTTCGGCAATATGCGTCAGGTGTTCAACGACAGTAACTACATCCACTGGCAGGAGGCCGAACTTTACGGTATCGAACCTCTTAGCGACACCCGTTCCCACTGGCAACTCCGCGCGCCGATAGTCAAGGTGACGAGCTGTGAGGATTTCTTCATTGATTCGCTTGTGTTCTCGCGTCCCTATCTTGTCCCGACTGCAGCCGCGCGTCTTCATGAGATCGGTCAGCGTTTCCGCGACAGCATAAATGTCCGCGGTGGCGGGGATTACCGTATCAAGGTCACAAGCCTGCTCCGTACGCCACGCACCATAAAGAGGCTCAGACGGCGCAACCGCAATGCCATTGACTCATCGGTCCATCAGCTTGGCACCACGTTTGACATATCCTACGCCTCGTTCATTGCCGATAATGCCGACAATCCCCGCAGTGTGGATGATCTTAAAGGAATCCTCGGCGAAGTGCTAAAGGCCATGCGCGAGGAAGGAAAACTATGGGTGAAATATGAGTATGGTCAGCCATGCTTCCATATCACGGCCCGCAAGACACATGACAAGAAAAAAACATCCGACAAATGATACCTCCCGTCCCTTTTTCCAACGAGATTTTCAGATTTCTTGACCGTCATCATTTCGAACGCATCATCCCGCGCGCGGCTCTGATCGACATGGACGGCACGCTCTATGACTCCATGCGCAACCACACGGCTGCATGGTATCGGCTTATGACAGAAATCGGCGTGAAATGCACTCCTGAGGAATTTTATCTTTACGAGGGAAGAACAGGGGCTTCGACCATCAATCAGCTTTTCCTCCGGGAATTCGGACGTGAGGCTACAGATGAGGAAAAGGAAACACTTTACAAGCGTAAGACTGAATATTTCCGCGAACTCCCCGCTGTCCGTCCTATGCCGGGCGCATTGGATATGCTCACCGTGTTGCGCGACAGCGGCATTCAGCGTGTACTTGTCACCGGGTCGGGCCAACGTTCGCTGATAGACCGTATCTCGGCTGATTTCCCCGGCATGTTTGATGAGGACAAGATCATCACGTCGCGTGACGTGACCCACGGTAAGCCTCACCCCGAACCGTTCATCCGGGCCATGCAGCTTGCCCGCGTCAGCCCATCGCAGTCCATCGTCATCGAGAACGCTCCTCTCGGAGTGGAAGCGGGTGACCGCGCCGGAGCATTCACTATAGGTGTGACTACCGGTCCTATCCCTCGTGAGACGCTTGAAGAAGCCGGTGCGGCCATAGTCTTCCCCTCGATGCCTGAATGTGCGCGCCTACTGCCGTCACTTCTCTTATCCATGCTCTCAATTTCAAAAATCTGACAATAGTAAATCCCTCTCCATATACTTATCCTCTTAATAATGCAAAAGATCCTTTACACCAATAGCGTCAGTGAGGCCATACGCCGCTTAGTCGATGAGATAAAGCCGTCAAGTGTACATATAATCACGGATACCAACGTGCAGGCCTGTGTGCTTCCGCGCCTCGGACTCGACTATCCCGTAATCGCCGTAATGCCCGGCGACGAGAATAAGAATCTTGATTCGCTGTCAAAGATTTGGGACGGACTGATTGGTCAGGGAGCTACCCGAAAATCTCTTGCTATAAATATAGGTGGCGGAGTGGTCACGGATATGGGTGGATTTGCAGCCGCGACCTTCAAGAGAGGCATACGTTTCATCAATGTCCCGACAACACTCCTCTCTGCCGTCGATGCGGCTGTAGGTGGGAAAACAGGCATTAATTTCGAAGGATACAAAAACGAGATCGGAGCATTTGCTCCGGCCGATGCTGTTGTCATCTCGACAAACCTCTTCTCCACGCTTCCGTCTGACGAACTTCTGTCGGGCTATGCCGAGATGCTGAAACACGGTTTGTTGTCATCGGCTGCGGACTATGCCGATTTGCTGTCATTCGATATTCTTGACGCGGATCTTGACCGCCTCTTGCCTCTGCTCGAAAAGAGCGTCAAGGTCAAGGAAGCTATTGTTGAGGAAGATCCGCATGAAAAAGGCATACGCCGTGCACTCAATCTCGGCCACACTGCCGGACATGCGTTTGAGTCACTTGCCATCCGTAAAGGTTCACCGATACCCCACGGTCATGCCGTGGCCTTCGGTATGCTCGTGGAGATGATCCTGTCACACACCAACGAAGGCTTCCCTTCGGCCGAACTTTACCGCTATGCCTCGTATCTTAAAAATCAGGGCTACGGCACACCTGCAATTACCTGTGATGACTATCCGGCCCTGATCGAACTGATGCGTCATGACAAGAAAAATGACTCGCCGGATCATATAAACTTCACTTTACTCGGACAGCCCGGCGATATACGCATAGACCGCACGGCGACTGAGGATCAGATCCGTGCTGCGCTTGATATATTCCGTGATCTGATGGAATAGTGGTGTCAAATGGGAGCTTAGAAGATATATCCCACAGTTCCGAACAGATGGATGTTGTGGGATGACGGTTTCACGATGCCCTCGCTGTTGGCTGCATTGCGGAGGCCGAACTGACTCCTGAGTCCGAGTGTGATCTTATTGACGAAAGTAAGACCAGTGGCTATGTGCAGACCGCTGTCAAATTTGTGATAAGAATTTAGAAAGGCTTTGTCGTCATCATAGTATCCGGTCTTCTGGTAGCTGATATCGGTGATGAGCTGTCCGAGATCGTTGACCGACGCATTATAGGTGGTGGTTTTCTGTGAACCGCCTGTACCGAAATCAAGATAAAAACCGCCATCGACATTCCACCTCACTCCGTTGGCGAGATCGAAATTAAAACGTATATATACCGGCACGTTGAATGAACTGTAACTGTTCTTGATGAACACGTTTGAGACGTAGGGCTTACCGTCGGCAGTGACGGCCATGTCCATTTTGCCCGTGTTGTGCAGGTAATTCAGTTCCGTACCGAGGCTGATGAACGACGATATGTTGAATCTCGCTCCCATTCCGAGTCCCCAAGCAAAGCCCATTGAATTGTTGAGGTCGGAGATCTCGCTATACACGCTTTTATAATTATTGGTCACATAGCTGCCGCCGAGGAGAAGGTGTACCTCCGTATCAAGAAAACGTTGGGCAGGCTTCACTTGTGCATTTACAGCGAAAGGCAGAATTACAAGCGAGAGAATGAGGAGAGACACTGAACGTAGATGTTTCATAACGGCATGATGAGTGAAATGGAGGATAATGAACGATGGACTGTGACGGCCATCGCGTGTTTTCGGTGTCCAAAATTACATGAATTGGCCGTGAAAAACAAATATCGTTGAATAATTAGATAAATTTGGCCAATTTTTTTGGTCATTAAAATTATTATTACTACTTTTGCAGTGTCAAACGATGACAAACACGGCTCATTAGCTCAACTGAATAGAGCATCTGACTACGGATCAGAAGGTTACAGGTTTGAATCCTGTATGAGTCACAGAAAAACTGACAGTTACATCATCCTGAAGGTAATGTGACTGTCTTTTTTATTATATACCGATCAATTTCTGTGCGGAGGTGTATTATCAGTCAATGGCCGCTACCATTTCGCGTTTGATTTCTGTATCGATCTCGCGGTAGCGGGCGAAGGCATGACTTCCGGGAGTATGACCGCTGAGTTCACTTACAAGATTCTGATCCTTGAATTTCTTGAAAATATTGCCGATGAATGTGCGCCGCGCCATGTGGGAGCTTGCTATTTCGTAAAGCTTACGGCACACGGGCTCACGTGTGAGCGGATCAATCACGACCACTCTCCGCGTCAATCCGACTTTCCGCAGTATTTCCTTAATAATATTATTGTAGCCCATACGGGAATAGAATTCCGGAAACAGAGAGTCGCGAAATGGATCGGCATATCGTTCGACTATCGTGAGTGCTGTCCGGTTAAGTGGGACCTTGATGGTCAGCGGACGTCCCTCGCGGGTCTTCCGGGCCACATAATTCAGCTCACCGTCAATGACGTTGTCGGCCCGCAATCCCATCAGATCCGAGACACGGCAACCGACACAACACTGGAAGATGAAAATGTCGCGCTGCAACGCCAGACGCGGATCTGACGAAAAATCGTGGAGTTCGATGCGCCGTCGTTCCTCCAGAGTCAGATAGACCGGCGTGCCATAGACATTCTGCCCCAGTGTGAACGAATCGAACGGATTGCCGGGTATCCGTCGGGTCTTCGCCGCCCATCTCATCACTGCTTTGAGCAGTTTCATGCGGTCGTTGACCGTGTTCGGACCTTTCGGCCTTGTGCGTCCTTCGAGTCCCGGTCCTTTGGCTATCTGCGGATATTTCCTTACCCACACATGCTCCTTATGGAAAAAATTCTGTATTTGACGCAGACAGGATTCATCCATGCGTCCCGCAAACAACCGGAAACGTGGAAACTTGATCCTTCGTAACGCTTCGAAACGGGCGATTGACCGCCGCAGGAGCATATAGGCTTCCATGCGGCTATCGGAACTTTCCGGTTCTGATGTCATGGCGATATATGTGTCGATAAGTCCGACTACCTCTGTGCGTTCCTCCTCGATTCGCGGCAGCTCCTCGGCATGAAACCGTTCGATAGTTTCGGCAAGCCAGCCTGTCGATGGAGATTTACGGCGTACCATGCAGAAACATTCTTCGATATATTCCTGCATACGGCTCAGGATTTCCGCTACCTCTGTAGCCTCGTTCCTGCTTCCCAAAGTCATTCCATCAGTCTGATTGAGTGTATAGCGTTCACCCGCCGTCCCTTTATTTGAAATAAAGACTTTACTGTCAAACATATCAGGCCATATCCACAGATTGGTCACGGCTTGCTGATCGAACTTTCCATGTCGGAATCGCAGGGAGATCTCCACTTTTCCACGACTGTTTTTCCTTTTTCCGATATAAATCTGAAATACCATAAAACAATATTAAGTATGTAGAGTGAAACTATGGAATCACATCTTCTCAGGTTACTGCCGAAGTCACACGCCAGTTGACCTGCATCCGTGATTCCTCTTTTTCTCTTGACGTAAAAGCAGTCGCAATGTTACACCTGTAGTTATAAATTCATCCCCTCTGATGACTATTCTCATCATGGGCTTATATCGACCGTAAGCTTACACGATGCGACTCATCCACTTCATATCCCCTCCCTTTTCACCGGACTTCCCCACATCCCCTCCTGACGCAGAGCCTGATTCCACAAACCGACCGCATGATACGCAGCCCATAGTCAAGCCGATACCGTCATATCCTCCTCACCGCCCGATAGCCCCTTTACATATCTACAAGGTATGAAAAAGCTGTTTCTACTACTTGCAGCGCTCATCACTACCATCGCGGTCATGGCCCAGAACCAGAC
>NZ_JAIDBW010000017.1:0-27983 GCF_029056165.1 Duncaniella sp.
CAAATATTGCTCCTAACACATTGAAAATTTACGTATTAGGAGCAATTGTTAAAATTTTCCCCGGACAGCTGTGCGGCGTGCCGCGTATGCCGAATGAAAAACGAATTAAATACATCCGCATTATGACCCATCAGTCATTTTTATGCGGATGTATTGTTTTTTTATCCGGGGAATTTTTCAATCCGGGATGTATTTGCCGCGTCCGGTGGGATTTGCCGTTTACACGTGCATCGCGATAATTTGCTGTTTCTTGGAAATTGCGGGATAAATTTCGGGAGGGGTTATAGGGAGGAGTAGGGGATTGAGAAGGTGTCGCCTTGGCGGATATCGCCGGTGGAGAGGCCGCGCCGCAGCCAGCGCGAGCGTTGGGCTGATGTGCCATGGGTGAAGGAGTCCGGGACGGCGTAGCCCTGAGCCTTTTTCTGCAGATAGTCATCGCCGATCTTCATTGAAGCGTCCAGAGCCTCCTCTATGTCGCCGGGTTCGATGGAGTTGAACATGGCGTTGTCATGATGTGCCCACACTCCGGCGAGGAAGTCGGCCTGCAGCTCGATGCGGACACTGATATTGTTGGCCTCGGTTGAGTTTGTGCGGTTCATGGCCGAGTGTGCTTCGTCGAGAGTGCCGAGGAGGTGCTGGACGTGGTGACCGACCTCGTGGGCTATGACGTAGGCGTAGGCGAAATCGCCGTCAGCACCGAGGGTCTTGCGCATATCGCGGAAGAAGGAGAGGTCGATGTAGAGACACTCGTCCGCTGAGCAGTAAAACGGGCCGACAGCGGCGGTGGCGTTACCGCAGCCGCTCTGGACGGCGTCGTTGAACAGCACGAGGGTAGGGGCTTCGTATTCAAGACCCATTTCATTGAAAAGTTTGGTCCACACGTCCTCCGTTCCGGCGAGGATCTGACGGGAGAAGCGGGCGAGCTCCTCCTCTTCCTCGGTGGGGGTGTAGGTGGCGGAGCTTTCCTGCGTACCACCGACGATGTTTCCGACATTGGATGTGAGCACGTCGAGTGGATTGCCGCCGGAAATCCACGCGATTATGGCCGCGATGATCACTGCAGTGATTCCACCGCCTATTTTGAGTCCGGGACCGCGTCCGCTTCCGCGGCGGTCACTGATGTTTGAGCTTTCGCGTCGTCCGTTGAGTCGCATACGTTGAGTTTGAAGTTTAAATTTTGATAGATTCTCCTTATAATTTAAAAATTTGGAGGGGGTAAAAGTTTATGGAATTGATAAATAAAAAAGCAGACACGTCACGATTGACGTGCCTGCCTGTCAAGACTGTAACAGTCAGTTTTTTAACGATTGATCATGCGGAGTACGTCAACACCGTTTCTACCGTAGGCGAGGTAGATGATGTCGCCGTCAACTGCAACATAATTGCAAGAAGCATTAATACCGTCTTCGGCGGTATTGCCGGGATAGTTGGTTGCACCGGGTTTACCGTTGGTATAAGTGAGCACGGGCTTAGTGATGTCGTTCTTGTCGAAGATGTAGAGACCTGAACCGAATGCGACATAGAGATACTTGTCGTCAACAGCAAGACCGTTGGCGGGGTTGACACCGAATTCACCTGCGTGATATTCAGCTACAGTCGCACCGCTCTGGTTGTACTTCTTCAGACCATTCTGGCCGAGAGCGACATAGATTGAACCGTCTTTGTCAAGAGCGATAGTGTTCTTGCCGTCAACGGGAGAGATCTTGAGATCGGTAGCAACTACAGTAGGATTGCTCCAAGTGTAGTCATTGGCATCGTAGAGACGGAGTTCTGCCATAGAAGCCACGCTGTTTTTCTCAGAGAGGTTGAGGGTAAGGATCTTATCGCCACAGAGTGAAAGGTGCTTGCCTGAACCGGCAGTGGCAACAGCTCCGTCGCGGTCGTCGTTGAGACGCTTGAGATCGCTTGTCAGAGTGTGGAAGCCGCCGTAGGAAGCAACAGAGAGATACTGACCGTTGCGAACGATGCAGTTACCGTCGCCACCATAGAATTCGGGGTTGTCAGCACCGGCAACGCGGTTACCCTTGAGGTGAGTGAAGGCGATTTCAGCATTGTTGGCAAATGTACCACCGCTGAGAGCGATTTCACCTACGATAGCGTGGTTTGCATTGTGACCGACAGCGAGGAGACGGTTACCATCGACAATGATGTGGTTGTAGTCAGTGTTGGGGTCCTGAGCGTAGGCAAGGAGCTTAATGCCTTCAGCAGTTCTCTCAACAACCTCGATACAGCCTTGGATGCCCTGACCACGCTCATGCCATGACACATAAGCCTTGTTTCCGTCAAACTGGATGCAAGTGGCCGAGATGGGATGGCTGTGTTCGTTGGTTATGAATGAGATAGTCTCAAGTTTGGGCTTATCGGTGGGATCAGTAGGAATGGTGGGATCAGTGGGGTCAGTGGGATCAGTAGGTATTGTCACGAAAATGGGAGCGCAAGAGTTAGGATCGTTGTCTGCTTCAAGCTTAACGCTACCATTTTCTTCATTGTAATTTACGCTGGCGTTGAGACCGAGAGCGTCCTTGGTGGGCTCTACATTCTCACCGTAAATCCAATTTTCGCAAAGAAGGTTGAGGTTACTGAAAGTTCCCTTGAGGTTCTCTGGACCTACATTGTTAACTTGGATTGAAGTTGCCTTTATGAGAGCTACGTCATCATCGAGCGCATAGATCTGACAGCTCTGAACATTATCGATCTTGAGAAGGTCAGTTTCGATGTAAGCACCGTCATTAAGTGCAACTTTAGCGTTAGCCATGAGTTCAATTTCGGGCGACTTGATGTAGCCTACGTGGAAAATCTGGTCATTGTCAAAGCGAACCTTCTCAGATGCTTCAAGCTTACAGTTGATATAGACTTCAGAGGTACCTGAAATGTGGATGTAGTCAACAACTACAGCACCATCTACATAAACCTCGCTCTGGAAACCGAGACGCTTGATCTGATCGATATTGGCCTTTGAATACAGAGTTACACCTTCGAGGTTAAACTCCTGATCGTCAGCTACTGTTGAGGTCAGCTTACCGAAGTTGTAGATAGTGAGGCAGTTGTCACCCTGAAACTTGTTCATATCAAATTCGAGTTCAGCACCGGGAAGCACGACAATAGTAGCCTTAAGACCTTGCCATGTATTGGCATTGAAGCCGGTGATGGTCCATTTGCCCTTAACATACACAGTAGAACCGAAGTTCTGCAATTGTCCTTTTAATTCACCTGAAACAACGAGTTGTTTAGTATCGAGTTGGTTAGGATTATTATAGAAGATGTTAGGATCAGTAAACTCGGTGATGGTAGAGAAATCGATCTTCTGAACTTCCTCGAGGAAAGCATCGAGGTCGATGTCGGGATTGATTGCACGGCTGCCGGAGTTGCCGAAAGAGAAGTTGATGACTCTTGAAGGCATGTCGGCAGGGTTAGTGAAGACTTTGAGGGCCGATTTCTCAAGTTCGGTCTTCTGAGCGTCGTCACCCTTGTTGGGATCAGAGGGAGCAGAATCATCCGAGCATGAAACCATACCGGCCATCAGCAGTGCTGCAGGAAGTGTTTTGAGTGTCGTGTTGAAAAAACGACCTTGATTGGAAAAAAATGCTTTCATGTGCATAAGTATTTTGATTGTTACAGTCTGTGTTTCTGATTGTGAATTAATTGTTTTTGTCATTTGTGATAATTTATAATCGGTGAGTTGAGATTTTGCGGTCAAGGTTTCCCTTAACGTCAAGGAATATTCCTCCGGGACGACACAGCGATTCGAGACCTAAGGAATCAAATTCGGAGTGCTTCACGCCGTAGATGACGGCGTCGTATTCGCCCCGGTGGAGGAGAGCGGGATCGGAGATGATGTCGATGCCGTAATGCCTCTTCACTTCCTCCGGATCGGCCCAAGGATCGAAGATCTGTATGCGCGAGGTGTATTTGCGGAGGGTGTCATACACGTCGGCGATCTTAGTGTTGCGCACATCGGGGCAGTTTTCCTTGAATGTGAAACCAAGGATGAGGATGCGGGAATCGACAACCGGTATGCTGGCCAAGGTCATCTGCCTGATGAGCTTCGTGACCACATATTTTGCCATCGAGTTGTTGATGCGTCGCGCCTCGGTGGTGAGTCGCGGATAGATTCCCTTGTCCTTTGACTGCTCGATGAGATAGTAGGGATCGACGCTGATGCAGTGGCCTCCCACGAGACCGGGCTTGAAGGGGAGGAAGTTCCATTTGGTTGAAGCTGCATCGATCACGTCAAAGATGTCAATGTCGATCTCGTCGAATATCATGGCCATTTCGTTCATGAACGCGATGTTGATGTCGCGCTGGGTATTCTCCATGATCTTGGCCGCCTCTGCGACCTTGATTGACGAGGCTTTGAAAGTGCCGTTGCGGAGGACCGATCCGTAGAGACCGTCTATGACCTCGGCGATCTCCGGGGTTGATCCGGAAGTGATCTTGACGATGGTCTCGACAGAGTGGAGCCTGTCACCGGGATTGATGCGCTCCGGCGAGTAGCCGAGGAAGAAATCCTCGTTGAGACGGAGGCCGGAGACCTCTTCAATGATGGGCGCACAGTATTCCTCCGTGGCACCGGGATAGACGGTGGATTCAAAGATGACGATATCACCGGCTGAGATGACGCTGCCAATGAGGCGGCTGGCACGTTCGAGCGGCGTCATGTCGGGATGATGGTGCCGATCGACAGGGGTGGGGACGGCGACTACATAGACGTTGCAGTCCCTGATATCCTCAGGGTCGGAGGTAAGACGCATGCCGTTGGCAAGAGCGGCTGCGTGGGTCTCGTGCGAGACTTCATTGTTCCTGTCAATACCCTCAGTAAGCTGACGGACGCGCTCGGCATTGAGGTCGAACCCGACTACCGGGTACTTCCCTGCGAACAGACATGCTAACGGAAAGCCTACATAACCGAGGCCGATGACAGCGATCTTAAAATCTCTCTTCATAAATTCCTTACTACTTCTTTAGTGTTTCGTGAAACATCAATTAATAGAAAAACGGTGTTTCTCAGATTCCTTCGGCTTGTGCGATCTCGGAAGTCTTGCGCGGATTCCATGAATCCTTGTAGGAGGAGAAGAAGAAGATTTCCTTGGTGTGGGCAACCAGACGCGCGAAGCGGAGGAAGTAACCTGTATAGAAAGTGGAAAGAGGAACAAATTTTATCAGCCATCTTTCTTCACGCGGCCTCTCGGTGACGAGCATTATGACTCCGAAAGCGATGAAGTTGAATATGATTCGGATAAGATAGCCGATAATAAAAATCTCGGCGATACGGTCGGGGTGCTCCATGATGAGGATCACTATGTAGAAGAACCACACATAATTGAACACGAAGTCATAGAGTATGCCCTCAAGATTGGAGATCATGTTCGAGAAAGAGAAGTGGCGTTGGGGACGGAAGAGGTCGGCATGTTTGCGGAGGCGGAAACGGACGAGCGATTTGCTCCAGCGTTGCCTCTGGCGGAAGAGGGCCGACCACTTGACGGGTACGGAGGTCATGCAGATGGCATCCTCAGCGAAATAGACGCGGAACTTGGCCTTGCGGAACTTCTGCGTGAGGTCGCCGTCGAGACCCGGACCGATGTCCCAGCCACCGACGTGGAGGAGTGCCTGACGGTCAAACGCTCCGAACGCTCCGGAGATGATGTGGAGGATACCGAGATGATTGGTGACCAAGCGTCCGACCTGAATGGTCTTGAGATACTCAAGTGCCTGCATCGAGGTGCAGATGCTGTCACGCGGATTGCGCACCTTGACCACTCCGCCGACGGCCTTGATGTTGTCATCGTAATAGAAGGGGATGAGGATTTTCTCAATGGCGTCGCGGTCAAGCGAGGAGTCGGCGTCAAGGTGAATGACATATTTGCCGTTGGCAAATTCGAGTCCGAAATTGGCTGCGCTTGCCTTTCCGCCACGCACGTTCGCACGGATGTAGCGATCGATGTAGCCTGCTTTCTCCAGATCACGGCAGATGGTGGGAGTGTCGTCATCAGATCCGTCATCGACGATTATCACCTCGTAGTTGCGGTAGGTCTGTTCGCGGAGTGAGCGGACAAGATTGAAGATGTGACGGCCTTCGTTCTTACCGGGGGCGAGGATGGTGATGAGGGGATTCTCGATGAAGAGCTTCTCACGCGCCTCCTTCTTCTGCCGGATGTATTTCCGGTAGTTGAGCTTACGCCACAACACGAGGGTGGTCTCCAGCAGATAGTAGCGCGGGAACTCAATGAAGACCAGATAGAAGTAAATGGTCAACAGAGTGTCCAACGATACATTGCGGGAGAAACCGCCGACAAGATCGTCAATGATTTTACAGATGAAATCGATCATAGAGCGTGTGTGCAGAGTTCGCGGATGCCGAGGGGGGTAAAGGTGTATTGGTAAATATCGTAAGGGGTAAGCTGATGCGGCTGGATCTGCTGGCCGCATTTCGCGCAGATCACTTTCATCTCCGAATGGAGCTGGACGGCTCCGCATTCGATGCATGTCTGGACCTTGGAGGGACGGTCATAGTCGATGCCTATGTGGCGGAGACGGCGTTTGCACTTGGGACAGCGGAGCTCGTCGTCATAGACGTAGTCGGACTCCTTGGAGATGTTGGCGCAGCGGAAGTGATGGATCATGTCCTCCTCCTTCAGGTTGGAGCTCTTACACTTGGTGCAGCATTCGCTGAAGATAAGGTGGTCATGGGAGCATGAGGGGCAGAGGTGGATTCGCTCGACGAATTTGGTCGGTTCGATATAGCCCGCTTCGAGGAGTTTCGCGGTTATTTCACGGATGTTGCTGTCGTCAGGATTGGGGTCGTTACCGACGAGACGGCGGACGATCACATATCCGGCGAAAATGGCTGAAAGACCTTCGCGCAGGGTGGGGATGGTGGTGTTGGTGAATGTGAGCTGTTCGCGCGTGAAGGAGAACACAGCCATGCGGCGGAAAAGTTCCTGTTCGTCCAGCACGGGATTATAGAAGTCATGGACGTGGAGCTTCTCGCACTGGAAGATGATCTCTTCGGCACGGATTGTGACATCGTTGTCGATGGCCGAGGGTGCGAAACCGTCGATAAGCGCGCTGATTCGCTCGAAGCTTGAGTAGTTGAGCATACTCATGAAGCGCGGGATGTAGAGGAATCTCTTGTGGACGAACGGTGAGGTCTGCGCGACCATATCGCGCACGAGATTGTAGGGGAGATGTGCTACATCAAAGAATATGATGTCAAAATCTATCGAGTCGAAATCATCTTCTATTCTTGAGTTCAGATAGTCCTGAATGACGAGGATTTTCCTGCCGGCGGAGTTTGTTTCGATGCGGTAAGGATCCATAGGTGTGATCAATCTTTTTTAGTATTAGTAATGGTTTGGTGTGATACCCATGCGGATTTATAATCCGTTTCCTTGGTGAGCGTGACCACAGCCGCGCTTGCAGCGTCGGGAGAGGGGAACGACGCGATGGAGATGCGGTAGCGTCCGTCGCCGACAATCACGCGAGAGCCGGCGAAGCCCTGTTTGCGCAGCTTGGCCACAAAGGAGTCGGCGAAATCGCGCTCCGGACTGCTTCCGACAATGATGTGGAAAGAGCCTCTCGTGGCGTTTTGTATAGTAGATAGCGAGGCTGTGGCTGCCGGAGCGGCAGGTTTGGTCTGAGTTGCAGTAGCAGGCTTGGCCGATGATGCGGCTGCGGGTTTAGCCGGGGTCTGAGCCGTTGGTTTAGCGGCTGTGGCTGCGGGCTTGGCCGGAGTTGCGGCTGCGGGTTTGGCTGCGGCCGGTGACTGGGTTGTGCTTGCAGCCGGGGTCGTGGTCGAGCGGCGGGGTACTGTTTTATAGGGCGACGACTCCTTCTGCTGAGGATTGGGACTTGTGTTGCTCTGAGAATGGACACGGCGAGAGTGGGGATCACTGAAGAGGCTGTCTTCTTTGGACGGATAGTCGTCGTTCCATTCCTGAATGGTCACCTTGTTGTCGCGCCATCTCTTTATAGAGTTCAGGTCAATACCGTAGGTGGTGTTGAAGATGATGTAGTCATCCACATTGCTTGTGCCTTCGAGGAATTTGTTGATGCGCAGCATGACCGGGAGGCCGTTGATGAGCGACCAGAACGGCACGTCCTGATCGGGGTCGATGTTGAAGACGACGATGGAGGCCGTATGGTCACGCGAAAGGGTGCTGCGCAGCTCACCGGGGATTTCCTCGGTTCGGGCACCAAGCATGAGGACGCTGGCGGTATATGATATCTTGTCTGTTACGATAACTGTTGCTTTTGTCTGGTAGTTTATGTATTTCATCTGGTCGGGTTTGACGTAGGCCACGACTGAGACGTTGTTGTCGGCAAGGTTGAGACCTTGGGCGGTCATGATGGGTTCTCCACGGAGCACGAGGGAGTAGGTCGGGACGAGTTTCTCGGTGACGATCGAGGAGTCGGCCGCGATGGAGTGGCGGACCACGCCGAGACTGTCGAGAAGGGAAAGATTGCGCATGTCAGACATGCGGAGGTATCCGTGACCGCCGTTGGTCAGACGCTGCACGGATTCCTGTCCCTGAAGGATGGCGTTCCAGAGGACGCCGAGTTTCTTTCGCAGAGCTTTATACTGTTCGCGTGCCTCGGAGAGTTCCTGTTCGGTGCGGAGCTTGTTGTGGTTGTTGCTGAGGCCGAACTTGATGTTGTGGTCCTCGACGGAGAGCTGGCGTTCGAGCTCGGCGATGCGGACTTGGAGCACGTTGAGATCCTGACGCGTCAGGCCGTACTGGACTCTCATGTCGCGGTCGCGGACGAGGATGGTGGGTTCGTAGTCGTTGCTCTCGTGTTTGTAGAAGTTGTTGGCAATAACGTAGGAGAAAACAGTGTCGCCGGGGAGGATGAGGTCGCCGACTCGCCATTTCGAGTCGAGGAAATAGATATCATCGTCGGTGCGGAAAGTATAGTAGTCAGCCGAGACATAGCCGTCGAACTCCACATAGACGCTCTTGCGGTAAAGCCACACACAGATGGCCGCGATGATGATTGCAAGAATGACGGAGTAGATGAACTGCTGCTTGTATATCTTGCGCTTACGTTCGCGGAGGATTCTCTCAATGTCCTGCTGGTCATTGGTTTCGGTCTGGCTAAAACTGAAGTCTCTCATTGGATTATGCCTGTTAAGATGGTCGGGTTAAACTTTAGACGGCGGCCACGCTCGCCTCGGTCTCTTTGCAGAAATTCAGGATGGAGATGTCGGGGAGGTAAATTTGGAGAGAAGCCAGCATGCAGTCACGCTGATAGCTGAAGGAGAGAAGACGCTCGCAGCAGAGGATGTAGGCGTTGTATTCCCTCATACGGGCGAGGTAGTTGTACTCGCCGATGCGGTTGACGTAGGCATCCTTGCGGAGGTTGAGATAGGTCTTTAGTTCAGTCAGCCGGGCCACCTCGCCGATGATGGAGCGGTTCATGCGCTCGATGTCGAGGAGGATGAGGTGGATATTGTCGGCTATCACGGCCGTCAGACGGTCCTTTTCAAGCGACAGGACTTCCTTTTCGGCTTTGAGGGCGCGGCGTTTTTTGCCAGTCTCGCCGGAGATGGGGATTATGAAGCTGACACCTGCATCGATGTTTGAGGAGTTGTCGATGACGGGACGCGTGTAGTAGGAATAGCGGAGGAAGGGCGAGAAGTTGAGAGTGGACCAATAGGAAGTGTTGGCTATCTGTTGGTCAAGTAGTTGCTGGCGCAGGATCAGTGAGCTTGTCTCGACATTGTAGCGGCTGATAAAGGTCATTAGGGCCGCGCTGTCAACCGTCACTATGGCTGCGCCGGGTGCTGAGAGGTCGGAGGTCGGCGGGGCGGGATTGACGATTGAGGCCATGAGCCGTTCGGCCTCGGATTTCTCGTTGAGTATCTCAAGAAGATCGTCGCTCGAAATGCCTCCTTGTTTCAACAGGTAGGATAGGGTCTCGTCTAGGAGTGAAAGATTGTAGATGCGATGGGCAAGTACGCCTGACAGGAGACTGTCGTAGTGGATGCGGAACTGCTCTTTCTGCAGGGCGACGAGGCGACCGATGTCTTCACGACGGTAGTCGAGTTTGCTGATTTCGCCACGGATGCGGATCTCATTTGCCTTTCCCTTGCGGTGAAGGAGTCCGCTTCCGAAGATGTTCCATCGTATATCGGCTTGAACTTTAGCTTTGTAACGCGAGAGCGCATCGTCTTCATCCAGACCGAAACCTTCGTCAAGACGACCGTAGATCTGTCCGTTGACAGAGAGTCCGGTCACGCTTCTTGCGGCGGCGATCTGGGCATCAACACGGTTGTTGATCACCGAATCGACACGGGCAGTGTCGATTGGCTGTATGTTTGCTTTCAAACGGGCAACCTCGGAATTGCCCTTCCCGTCAAGTCCACCAGTGACGGGGTTGTGGATAATTGAGTCAAGTATGCAAAAACGTGATTCAAAGCGACCGAACAGAGTTTCGGCATCCTGAGCGTTGATGCAATCGTGACCAAAAAGCCCGCATAAAATGAGGGCAATGATCATCTTTAGTTTCATTACGTCGTCGTGTGTCGATAAACATGCGCACGTGTAAATTCCAATTAAAAGCACGCTGCGCCGATTGGTCATGAGTAGGTGTTACTATCTGAACTATAGTAGGGTAGGTGTGGACAAAATCCACGGGGGCAAGTCAGAAAAAGCAGGAGTCAACTTCTACACAGAAATCCTGTAGTTGCACCGGGGCATATCAAAGTGTGACCCCTTTGGCAAAATTGCACTTGGTTAAATGCAATTATGTGATTTTCCGTGTGTTAGAAAATTGGGAGAGAGTTATGTTTAATTTTATATTGTTGTGACAATACATGGCCATATATATTGTAGTGATAAGTATATTGATGATTTTTCTTGTAGATAGGTAAAATGAGTTTCAATCCAAGGGTTACGGTAAGATCGGTGGACTGCGAGATCAGTCAGAATCAAAGCGATTTTTGAGTCGATCGAGCGATCCGGCCGATGATCCGTGATGCTGGCTAAAAATCATTTTGACAAAGGTATGAATAAATTCCGTAATGACAAAAAAATGATGCGTTAATTCGTTAGTGTTAAAATCGTTTAGCATAGTTTTAGTTAAAATAAATGACTTGTGACGGGGATTTGGGAATGTGGAAAAATTTGGCTACATTTGCATATTGAACCGCACGTGTCGGCTGAGCCGCGTAAATGGTGTGAATCTGAGGCGTGGCTGAGGGCATTGTGACGCTATGATCGCCGATCGCAGTGCGAAACAGTTAGGAAGAATCCCACAGTACAATATAGTAAAACAATAGATAGAATGAATATCAAGTCAATAATTCTGGGCCTTGCGGCGGTGTTGCCGCTGGAGGCTCTGGCATGTACGAGTCTGATCGCCGGCAAGAAGGCTACGGCTGACGGCTCGGTGCTTGTGACGTATGCGGCGGACAGCCATACGCTTTACGGAGAGCTTTACAACCGTCCCGGCGGTAAGCATGCCCCCGGTTCGATGAGAAAGATCACGGAGTGGGATACGGGTAAGTATCTCGGTGAAATCCCTGAAGTGGCGGAGACATATACGACCATCGGTAACATGAACGAGCATGGTCTGACGATCTCGGAAAGCACATGGGGTGGCCGTCAGGAGCTTGAGGACACGACGGGTATCATGGACTACGGTTCGCTGATCTACGTGACGCTCGAACGTGCGAAGACCGCGCGCGAGGCCATCAAGATCATGACTGATCTGGTGAATGACTACGGGTATCATTCGAGCGGCGAGTCGTTTTCGATAGCCGATGCGGATGAGGCGTGGATAATGGAGCTGATCGGCAAGGGTGGTAAGGAGAAGGGTGCCGTATGGGTGGCACGCCGTATCCCGGATGACTGTATAGCCGGTCACGCCAATCATCCGCGTATCCACAAATTCCCGATGAACGATAAGGAGAATACGATCTATTCGCCGGACGTGATCGATTTCGCGCGCAAGATGGGCTACTATGACGGGAAGGATGAGGATTTCAGCTTCTCGCTTGCCTACGGTGAACTTGACGAGACGGCCACACGCGGTTGCGATGGGCGTGTGTGGAGCTATTTCAACCGTTTTAAGAGCGGAATGGACGAGTATCTGCCTTGGGTCATGAAGGCCGAGGGTGAGCCTTTCCCCCTCTGGGTCAAGCCCGACAGTCTCGTGAGCCTCAACGACATGAAGTGGATGATGCGTGACCACTTCGAGGGTACGCCGATGGATATGACGCAGGATATAGGCGCAGGTCCGTATGCGGTGCCTTACCGCTGGCGTCCGATGACGTTCAAGGTCGATGACAAGGAGTATCTCAACGAGCGCGCGATCGCCACTCAGCAGACGGGCTTCTCGTTCGTGTCGCAGATGAATTCTGAGTTCCCTGAGCTGATGCGCGGCATACTCTGGTTTGGCGTTGATGATGCCAATACTTGTGTGTATGTCCCGATGTATTGCGGCATCACCTCGATCCCTCATGAGTTTGCCGTCGGTAACGGTGACCTTCTGACCCTCTCGTGGGATGCTGCGTTCTGGGTCAACAGCTATGTGGCCAATCAGGCTTATCATCAGTACAGCAAGATGATCGATGATATCCGCCGTGTGCAGAAGGGTGAGGAAGCCACGCTTGAAAACGAGGTGACGACGATGCTTGCCGAAGTCCCTGCACTCGACGATGCTACCGCGCGTCAGCGTCTCAACGAACATTCGGCCACAGCTTCGAAACGCTATGTGAAGAACTACAAGGATCTCGGTGATTATCTGCTCGTGAAGTACATGGACGGAAATATCAAGCGTGAGAAGGACGGTAAGTTCGAGCGTACGCCCGAAGGAATGCCTGTCTCTCCGATCTATGGCGGATATGACGAGCGTTATTACCGCTCGATCGCTGACCAGACCGGCGACCATCTGCGCATTAAGTAATGATTAAAAAGGACTGATGACAGAATCGTATCTCGATAAGCTGAACGAACAGCAACGTGCGGCCGTGGAGTTTTGCGACGGACCTCAGCTGGTGATAGCCGGCGCAGGCTCAGGCAAGACCCGCGTGCTCACATATAAAATAGTACATCTTCTGCGCCTTGGCTATGAGCCTTGGCGCATTTTGGCTTTGACCTTTACCAATAAGGCGGCGAGGGAGATGCGCGAGCGAATCGAAGAGCTCGTCGGGCATGAGACGGCCTCGAAACTGTGGATGGGAACCTTCCACTCGATTTTCGCCCGTATCCTCCGTTCCAATGCCGACCGTCTCGGCTTCAAGAGCAATTTTACGATCTATGATGCGGCCGACAGCAAGTCGCTTGTCAAGACGATCATAAAGGATATGCAGCTTGACGACAAGGTGTATAAGCCCTCCGCTGTGCTATCGGCCATATCCGGTGCGAAGAACGCGCTCGTGTCGCCGGAGGATTACGCGATGAGCCGCGATGTGATCGAGGCCGACCGAAGGGCCAAGCGTCCGGAGCTCCATGCGATCTACAAGGCATATTGCGACCGCTGCATCGCTTCGAGCGCGATGGATTTCGATGACCTGCTCTACTATACGAACGTGCTTCTGCGCGACAATCCCGATGTGCTCCGCCACTACCGCGAATTTTTCCGCTATGTGCTGGTGGATGAGTATCAGGACACCAATTTCGCGCAGCATGTGATCGTCACGCAGCTGACACGCGAGAGCGGTAAGCTCTGTGTGGTCGGTGACGATGCGCAGAGCATCTATTCGTTCCGAGGGGCCAATATCCGTAATATTCTTGATCTGCGCGCCACCTATCCGGAGCTATCGACCTTCAAGCTCGAACGTAATTACCGCTCGACACGCAACATCATAAATGCCGCCGGATCACTCATCGATAAGAACCGTGACCAGATCCCCAAGCAGGTCTATTCGGAGAACGAAAAGGGTGCGCCGATCGAGGTGGTGAAGTGTTACAGCGATTTCGAGGAGGCATATCAGGTAGCTGCACGGATCTCGCAGCTCAAGATGCGTTCGGGCGACAGCGCGGATGAATTTGCCATACTCTACCGAACGAACGCGCAGAGCCGAGTGCTTGAGGAGGCTTTGAGAAAAAGAAATGTGCCTTACAGGATCTACGGCGGTCTGTCGTTCTATCAGCGTAAGGAAGTGAAGGATGCGATAGCCTACTTCCGTATGGCTATAAATCCGGATGATGACGAGGCTCTGAAGCGAATCATCAACTTCCCGGCGCGTGGTATCGGTGACACTACACTCGGCAAGCTCATCGGGCGTGCGATCGAGGACAATGTCAGCATCTGGACCGTGATTCAGGAGCCGGACAAGCATCCGGCAGGGTTGAATGCGGGTACTATGCGTAAGCTCGATGCCTTTGCCGGGCTAATAACTGAATTTACGGAGCTGAACCGCAAGGGGGCTGACGCTATGGAAGTGGCTACGCGGGTAATCGAGCGTACGGGGTTGTTCACCATGCTTCTCCATGACAATACTCCCGAAAGTATCTCTAAGCAGGAGAATCTTCAGGAGTTGCTCAACGGTGTCAAGGATTTCGTCAATACGCGCGTTGAGGAGGGCAATCCTGCATGCGGGCTTGCCGATTTCATGGCTGAGGTCTCACTAGCTACCGATCAGGATTCGGACTCCGACGGAGTGGAAGAGCGTGTGACGCTCATGACAGTCCATGCGGCGAAGGGCCTTGAATTTAACAATGTGTTTGTCGTCGGGGTGGAGGAGGAGTTGTTTCCGTCCGCTATGGCACAGGATTCTCCGGCTCAGATTGAGGAGGAGCGCAGACTGATGTATGTGGCAATTACCCGTGCGAGAAAATTCTGTATGCTCAGTTATGCCGGTTCGCGTTTCCGTAACGGTCAGACGGCCACCTGCCGTCCGTCGCGTTTCCTTGGTGACATTGATCCGGCCTATCTGCGTCTCGCTACAAATGATGTGCTCGGTAATTTCGCCCCGAAGGTCCGGCCTACCGTCAACTATGCCGCATCGATGGCCGGAAGCGCGAGGAGTCTCAATGCGCTCCGTCAGGAAGTGGGGCAGCGACCGACGTCGGCGTTGCGCCGTCCCCAGGATATCGCCGTTCCGTCGGCCCGTACACCGCAAAAGGCGTCAGCTGTTCCTGCACAGGGTGGTTTCGCCGTGCATTCGCGCGATGAGCTGACTCCCGGCATGAGGATCGAACATGCCAAGTTCGGTGCGGGTACGATCACCAATATCGACAGTTCGGGGCCGGATGCGCGCATGACCGTTGATTTTGACACTACGGATTCGCGCACGTTAATGCTCAAATTTGCGAAATTCGCTATTATTGAAGATAAAAAGTAGAAAAAACATATTTACAGCTAAATCATGACACAGAATCAGCTGCCGACACCATATTATATCGTATATGAGAACAGGATGCGTCGCAATCTTGAACTGATCAGCCGTGTGGAGCGCGAGGCCGGAGTCAATATCATCATGGCTTTTAAGGCTAATGCCCTTTGGCGCAGTTTCCCGATAGTGCGGGAGTATAACCGCGATTTTACGGCGAGTTCGCTGAATGAACTCCGGCTCGGTAACGAAGAGCTGGGTGGTGAGGCTCATGTCTATTGTCCGGTCTATACGGAAGCGACGATCGGTGAATTTCTGTTGCGAGCATCGCATCTCACATTCAACTCTCTCAATCAGTGGGAGCGTTACGGTGCGCGGACTCTTGAAGCAGGGGTGTCGCCGGGGCTGAGGGTCAATCCGCAGTGTTCGGTCATCGACACGGAGATATACAATCCGGCACTTCCGGGATCACGTTTCGGGGTGACGGCCGAGCAACTTGGCGGGGAGCTTCCGGAGGGGATCGAAGGGCTGCACTTCCATGCGTTGTGCGAAAGTTCAAGCTATGATCTTGAAAAGGTGCTCGCAGCGTTTGAAGGCCAGTTCGGACGATATTTCAAGCAGCTGAAATGGGTGAATTTCGGCGGCGGTCATCTGATGACACGCGAAGGTTATGACGTGGATCATCTTATCGGTCTCCTTCGTGATTTCCGCAGCCGCTATCCTTGGCTCAAAGTCGTCATGGAGCCGGGTAGCGCGTGGATGTGGCGCACGGGTGATCTCATAACCGAAGTGCTCGACGTCGTGGATAATCAGGGGATAAAGACCGCCATCATCGACGCCAGCTTCGCCTGCCACATGCCGGACTGTCTGGAGATGCCTTACAAGCCTGCCATAAGTGAGAGCGTGGATGAAGCGGAGGGGTTGCCGCGCTACCGTCTCGGCGGAAATTCGTGTCTGAGCGGTGACTATGTGGGTGACTGGTGGTTTAAAGAGCCGTTGAAAGCCGGTGACCGCCTTACGCTTGAGGATATGAACCACTACACGACGGTAAAGACTACGATGTTCAACGGCATACAGCATCCGGCGATGGTCCTGTGTGACACGAATGGCAAGTGCACATACCTCCGTCGTTTCGACTACGAGGATTATAAGCACCGCATGTCCTAAATCTCAAAATAAAGCATCATGGAAAACAGACCTGCGGAAAAGCCGCGTTTTTCAGTAATAGTGCCTGTCTATAACCGCATAGACGAGGTGCGTGATCTTCTCGGAAGCCTTTCGGCACAGACCCTCAAAAATTTTGAAGTCGTGATCGTGGAGGATGGCTCTACAGCACCGTGTGAGGAAGCTGTCAGAGAAGTGAGGGATGTCGATGTCAGCTATTATTATAAGGAAAACGAGGGGCGGTCGATTGCCCGCAACTACGGGCTTGAGCGAGCGCGGGGCGACTATTTTATTTTCTTTGACAGTGACTGTGTGATTCCGCCGGATTATTTTGCAACGCTGACGCAGGAGCTTGACGCTCATCCGACCGATTGCTTCGGTGGGCCGGATTCGGCTCATGAGTCGTTCAGCTCGACGCAGAAGGCCATCAATTTTGCAATGACATCGTTTCTTACCACCGGGGGCATACGCGGCGGAAAGGTGAGTCTGGAGAAATTTGTGCCACGCACGTTCAATATGGGCTTTGCCCGTAAGGTCTATGAAAAGGTCGGTGGTTTCCGCGAGATGTTTTCGGAGGATATCGACATGTCAACACGCATACGCGAGGCTGGTTTCAGCATCGCGTTGGTCCGCCCGGCCTACGTCTATCACAAGCGTAGGATTGATCTCAAAAAGTTCCTCAGACAGGTGTATGTGTTCGGCATGTCGCGCATCACTCTGAAGCTGCTTTATCCCGGTTCGCTGAAAGCCGTGCATGCTCTTCCGGCCATCGCTGTCCTTATCGGGCTCGCTTTGGTAGTACTGGCCATTACCGTGTCGCCTTGGTTTCTGCTTCCGCTGGCCATATATCTCGCTGCGATATTTATTGCCGCGCTTATTTCAACACGCTCTATCGTCATCGCGGCAAAGGCCGTCCCGGCAAGTGTCATTCAGATCTGCGGTTACGGATGCGGTTTCATTAAGGCTTACGTCATAAAGATCCTGCTCGGTAAGGGACGCGATGTCGAGGAGGAAATAATGATGCGTAAAGGAAAGTAGGAGGAGATTATGGATACACTCACACCATTCACCGCGCGACGCATCCACGATCTCGGAGATGACGAGAAGCCGCGCGAGAAGGCGTTAAGTCAGGGCATACGCGCGCTGAGCGATGCAGAGCTTGTCGGGTTGATATTCGGCGGCGGACTGCCCGGAATGTCGGTGGTGGATCTCGCCCGTGCTATTCTCCGCGACTGTGATAACCGTGTAGATAATCTTGCCCGCCTGACGATGGATGAACTGATGGCTAAGTATAAGGGCGTCGGGCCGGCGAAAGCCGTGTGTCTTGCAGCTGCCTTTGAACTCGGACGGCGTAACCGCGAGCAACTTGCTGAGAACCGTGATGTGACCATACGGTCGAGTGAGGATGTGGCCACGATGATGTCTCCGCTGATGGAGAGTCTGGATTATGAGGAATTCTGGGTGTTGATGCTTTCGAGAAACAATAAGGTGAAGTATCGCCGTTGTATCTCGCAAGGAGGAACGGCTGGCACGGTAGTGGATGTGAAACTGCTGCTGAAACGAGCGGTGGATTGCCTTGCATCCGGGATAATACTTGTGCACAATCATCCGTCGGGGAATCCGAATCCGAGTGTGGAGGATGACAGGCTGACACGCAAAATCAAGGAAGGGGCGGCGTATCTCGATATACGTGTGCTTGACCATGTGATCATTGCCCACAGAAAATACTATTCCTATATGGATGAAGGGAAATTGTAGCTTTCACTATCATTATGGTAATGATAGGTTGAAGAGCGCATGAGTAAAATAAATTAACTTCCGGTTGTGGGCAGCGTGCCCGGCAACCGGAAGTTAAATTTGATATACGCTAATGAATAGGAAGACTATAAAGTGACTTCGCCACAGATGTCGGTGTTAAGGCGTGTGGCGACGGCAGATGGGGTAAGGCCGAGGCCGAAAAGATACATGAGCTTGGTGATTGCCGCTTCGGAGGTCATATCGTGACCGGAGATGACACCGGCATTCGCAAGTTTGTCACCGGCGACATAGCGGCGGTGGTGGACACCTCCGTTGACGCATTGAGTGACATTTACAATGATGATACCCCGCTGTACGGCCTGAGCTATTTCCTCGATGAACCACCGGGAGGTGGGTGCGTTGCCGGCTCCGTAAGTGCGCAGTACGATTCCTTTTATACCGGGTGTGTTGAGGAGGTGGTGCAGGATCTGCTGTGTCATGCCGGGATGCAGATCGACAAACATGACCCCGCGATCCATATTGGTGTTGAGCTGGAGAGGCTTGCGCTCTTTGGGGCGCCACAGGACCTCTTCAGCAAAATGTATTCCAAGACCGATTTTAGCGAGTTGTGGATAATTGTTGCTTTTGAAGGCGTTGAAGTTGTCGGCACTCATCTTTGTGGAGCGGTTGCCGCGCCAGAGATAGTTCTCGAACAGTATGGCTACTTCCTGCACCATCGGAGAACCGTCGAAGGTGGTGGCGGCTGCGATCTGAAGAGCTGTTATGAGGTTTTCTTCACCATCCGTGCGGACTTCTCCAATGGGCAGCTGCGAACCGGTGATGATTACCGGTTTGTGGAGATTTCCGAGCATGAAGGATAGGGCGGAGGCTGTATAGGCCATCGTGTCTGTCCCATGAAGAACAACGAAACCGTCATATAGATCATAGTTCTCGGATATGGCCTTGGCTATGTCGGCCCATCCTACCGGATCCATGTCGCTGGAGTCGATAGGAGTGAACTGTATATTGTCTATTTCGTAGTCAAGCTTTTTGATTTTTGGAACGTTGTCAATCAGATGACTGAAGTCGAACGGTTGGAGGGCATGAGTTTCCGGATTCTCAATCATCCCGATTGTACCCCCCGTGTAGATGATGAGGAGGCGAGGTTTATGTGTCTGGTTCATGGAAAAGTGTGCTGGATATAGAAAGGTCAACGGATGAGAAATCAGTTTAATTGAAGAAAGCAGGGACTGTCCGAAAAACATGGTTATTTTCAAGAGAGTCCCTGCTGTGATCAGGTCGTTAATGAACGTGAGCTGTAAAAAGCAGGTGATATAGCCTTAAACAGTACAAAAATGAACGTGCGCCTCCGGTCAGCCGATCTTCGCTCCGGGAGCAACGGCGGCGGAGGGGCTTAGGAGCACGATAGAGCCGTCGGAGTTCTCGGCTGAAAGGATCATACCTTCGGATACGATACCTTTAAGCTTGCGCGGGGCGAGGTTGGCGATGAAGCAAACCTGCTTTCCTACGAGGTCTTCCGGTTTGTAATATTTTGCAATACCAGAAACGATGGTGCATTTTTCCAGACCGTCGTCAATGAGGAAGCGGAGTAGCTTGTCGGCCTTGGGTACTTTCTCGCATTCAAGGACTGTGCCGACCCGGAGGTCACAGGCTGCAAAGGTGTCGAATTCCACTGTCTCGGCCTGAGGCTGGGCTTTCCAAGCGGCAATTTCATTTGCTTTTTTAGTGTCGAGAAGCTTCTGGACCTGCTCTTGCACCTGAGTATCCTCAATCTTTTCAAAAAGAAGTTCGGCGGGAGCGAGTTCCATACCGGGAGCGACGAGGTCGTTCTGGCCAAGCATGTTCCAGTCGAGTTTTTCGAGTCCAAGCATCTTGGCAAGACGTGCGGCCGAGAAGGGGATGAACGGTTCGAATGCCACTGCAAGATTAGCGCAGAGCTGAAGAGCGACGTTGAGGATTGTGGCTGTACGATCAAGGTCGGTCTTGGCGAGTTTCCACGGTTCGCTTTCCTGCAGGTAACGGTTGCCAAGACGGGCTATTTCCATGGCCTGCTTTAGGGCTTCGCGGAAATGGAAGGTGTCGAGAGCCTCGGAAAGTGCCTCCTTGATGCGGCCAAGCTCGGCGAATACCTCTTTGTCAGCATCGGTGAGAGTGCCCTGAACGGGAATCATTCCACCGAAGTATTTGTGGGTGAGAACTACAGCACGGTTGACGAAGTTGCCGAGGATTGCGACAAGCTCATTGTTGTTGCGGGCCTGAAAATCTGCCCAAGTGAAGTCATTGTCCTTCGTTTCGGGCGCATTTGCTGTCAGGACATATCGGAGCACATCCTGCTTGCCGGGAAATTCCTTGAGGTATTCATGAAGCCATACGGCCCAGTTGCGTGAAGTTGAGATCTTGTCACCTTCGAGGTTAAGGAATTCGTTTGCGGGAACGTTGTCGGGAAGCTGGAAGTTATCACCGTAGGCCATCAGCATCGAGGGGAACACGATGCAGTGGAACACGATGTTGTCTTTACCGATGAAGTTGATGATACGGCTTTCGGGATCTTTCCAGTATTTTTCCCAAGAATCCGGAAGGAGTTCCTTGGTGTTGGAAATATAGCCTATAGGTGCGTCGAACCACACATAGAGAACCTTGCCCTCAGCACCTTCGACGGGAACAGGGACACCCCATTTGAGGTCACGACTCACGGCTCGCGGCTGAAGTCCGGCATCGAGCCATGACTTGCACTGGCCATAGACGTTTGTCTTCCACTCCTTGTGTTCTTCGAGAATCCATTCGCGGAGTTTCGGCTCCCACTTGTCGAGGGGGAGATACCAGTGGGTGGTCTCACGCATCTTCACCGGCTCGCCAGTGAGTGCCGAGCGGGGATTGATGAGATCGGTCACGTTGAGAGATGAACCGCATGCCTCGCACTGGTCACCGTAGGCGTTCTCATTGCCGCAGCGCGGACAGGTGCCGACGACGTAGCGGTCGGCGAGGAACTCGCCGGTCTTCTCGTCGTAAGGTTGAAGTGCGGTCTGGACTGTGAACTCACCTTTGTCGTAGAGACGGCGGAAAAATTCCGAGGCAGTCTTGTGGTGAAGTTCCGAAGTGGTGCGTGAGTATATGTCGAAGCTGACACCGAGCTCTTCAAGCGAGTCCTTGATGATGTTGTGATAACGGTCAACAACTTCCTGAGGTGTGATCCCCTCTTTGCGCGCACGAAGTGTGATGGGCACACCGTGTTCGTCGCTTCCGCCCACCATGACTACATCCTCGCCCTTGAGGCGGAGATAGCGGGCATAGATGTCGGCCGGAACATATACACCGGCGAGATGACCGATATGCACCGGCCCGTTGGCGTAGGGGAGGGCAGTGGTGATAAGGGTCCGCTTGAATTTCTTTTCCATATCTATTATTAAGAATGTGAAGTTTCATGGGCCGCCGGAATGGGGCAGGGGAGAGGCATTCGGCCGGCTGTTTGATTTTGGAATGCAAAATTAGCGTATATAAGGGAAAAAACATAAAAGGGGAGGAAAAAACTTCATAAATATGTGGCGGAATCAGCTTTGGGTTGATTAATTGTACGAGTGGGGGCCACCGGCATTGCTGAATGAGGGTAAGGAAAGATCGGCGAAGATCGACAACGCAAATTGTTTCGTAAGAAAAAGTCGGAAATGTTTGGTAGTTAGGAAAATAAGTTGTAATTTTGCAACGCTTTTAGGAGCAATCTGTCGTCACGGCATCGTTAACTCATTGAGAGTCAGTGGTGTGGGTGGCGATTGGATATATGTAAAGAAATGAATAACTTCTAATCATTATTTCAATAAACCAAAAGAAACTAAGATGCCTACTATTCAGCAATTAGTAAGAAAAGGACGCGTGGCTCTTGAGGATAAGAGCAAGTCACCCGCACTCGATTCATGCCCGCAGCGTCGTGGTGTGTGCGTGCGTGTGTACACCACCACCCCTAAAAAGCCTAATTCGGCTATGCGTAAGGTGGCTCGTGTGCGCCTCACAAACGGTAAGGAAGTCAACAGCTACATCCCCGGTGAAGGCCACAATCTTCAGGAACACTCAATCGTGCTCGTTCGCGGTGGCCGTGTGAAGGACCTCCCCGGTGTGCGTTATCACATCGTTCGCGGTACGCTCGATACCAGCGGTGTCAAGGATCGTACACAGCGTCGCAGCAAGTATGGTGCAAAGCGCCCCAAAGCAGCTAAGAAGTAATCAAACCACACTCCTTTTCTGAAACAAAGAAATTAAATTAAAAACAGAGTCGTTAACCCCTCGTTTTTGATTTGATTGGAAGGCTAAATCACAGGTTGAGTAAATGACGGCCGGAGGGCAGTCATTGAAGATGAAAGATGCAGCAACCAAGCAACCAAAAACAAAAACATTTGCTCAAAAATGAGAAAAGCAAAACCTAAGAAACGGGTGATCCTCCCCGATCCCGTGTTCAATGACGTGAGAGTATCGAAGTTCGTCAACCATCTCATGTATGACGGAAAGAAGAATACTTCATACACCATCTTCTATTCCGCTCTCGAACTCGTTAAGGCTAAACTCCCCAACGAAGAGAAGACTGCGCTTGAGATCTGGAAGAAGGCTCTTGAGAACGTTACTCCCCAAGTGGAAGTGAAATCACGTCGTGTCGGCGGTGCTACTTTCCAAGTTCCTACTGAAATCCGCCCCGATCGTAAGGAATCTATCTCGATGAAAAACCTTATCCTCTATGCACGCAAGCGCGGCGGCAAGACTATGGCTGAAAAGCTCGCTGCCGAGATCGTAGATGCTTTCAACGATCAGGGTGGTGCATTTAAGCGTAAGGAAGATATGCACAAGATGGCTGAGGCTAACCGTGCGTTCGCTCACTTCCGCTTCTAAGTCAAGGTTGATAACCGACAAGACATTTTCATTGAACTTTTAGATTCATAAAATTAAAAATGGCTAAATCAGACGCACATTTAAAATATACACGTAATATCGGTATCATGGCTCACATCGATGCCGGTAAGACTACCACTTCCGAGCGTATCCTCTTCTATACCGGTCTTACTCACAAGATCGGTGAGGTTCATGACGGCGCAGCTACCATGGACTGGATGGAGCAGGAGCAGGAGCGTGGTATCACAATTACTTCTGCCGCTACCACTACTTTCTGGAAGTATCTTGGCGAGCAGTACAAGATCAATCTTATTGACACTCCGGGACACGTTGACTTTACTGTCGAGGTTGAACGTTCACTCCGTGTGCTCGACGGTGCAGTCGCTACATTCTGTGCAGTAGGTGGTGTTGAGCCCCAGTCTGAGACTGTATGGCGTCAGGCTGACAAGTACAATGTACCCCGTATCGGTTATGTCAACAAGATGGACCGTTCAGGCGCAAACTTCTTTGAGGTCGTACGTCAGCTCAAGGATGTGCTCGGCGCAAATCCCTGTCCCATCCAGATACCTATCGGTGCTGAGGAGACTTTCAAGGGAGTTGTCGATCTCATCAAGATGAAGGCTATCTTCTGGCATGACGAATCAATGGGTGCCGACTACTCTGTAGAAGAGATCCCCGCAGGACTCGTTGCTGAAGCTGAAGAGTGGCGCGACAAGATGCTTGAGAAGATCGCTGAGTTCGATGATGCTCTCATGGAGAAGTATTTCGATGATCCCTCAACCATCACTGAAGAAGAAATTCGTCGCGGTCTCCGTGCAGCAACCCTCAAGATGGAAGTTGTTCCCATGATCTGCGGTTCTTCTTTCAAGAACAAGGGTGTGCAGTGTCTCCTTGATGCTGTCTGCGCATATCTTCCCAGCCCCGTCGATTCAGGTGCTGTCGAGGGTACTAATCCCGATGATCCCGATCAGGTCGAGACCCGCGAGCCTTCTCCCGAAGCTCCTATGTGTGCTCTCGCATTCAAGATCGCTACTGACCCCTATGTTGGTCGTCTTACATTCTTCCGCGTCTATTCAGGTGACGTTGTTGCCGGTAGCTATGTCCTCAACAGCCGTTCAGGCAAGAAGGAGCGCGTAAGCCGTCTGTTCCAGATGCACTCAAACAAGCAGAACGCTAAGGAGTCAATCGACTGCGGCGATATAGGCGCAGGTGTTGGTTTCAAGGATATCCGCACAGGTGATACTCTCTGTGACGAGAATCATCCTATCGTGCTTGAGGCTATGGAATTCCCCGATCCCGTTATCGGTATCGCCGTAGAGCCTAAGACTCAGAAGGACCTTGACAAGCTCGGTGTAGGTCTCCAGAAGCTTGCTGAAGAAGACCCCACATTCCGCGTTGAGACAAACGAGGAAACCGGCCAGACTGTCATCTCCGGTATGGGTGAGCTTCACCTCGATATCATCATCGACCGTCTCCGTCGTGAGTTCAAGGTTGAATGTAATCAGGGTCGTCCTCAGGTTACTTATAAGGAAGCCATCACCAAGCCCGTTGAACTCCGCGAAGTGTTCAAGAAGCAGACCGGTGGTCGCGGTAAGTTCGCTGACATCATTGTCCGCGTAGAGCCTGTTGACGAGGGCTTCGAAGGCAGCCTCCAGTTCGTTGATGAGGTTAAGGGTGGTAACATTCCTAAGGAATTCATCCCCTCTATCCAGAAGGGCTTCACAACAGCTATGAAGAATGGTGTTCTCGCCGGCTTCCCTGTTGATCAGCTCAAGGTTACTGTGATCGACGGTTCATTCCACCCGGTTGACTCCGATCAGCTTTCATTCGAACTCTGTGCTATCCAAGCTTTCAAGAAGGCTTCTGAGAAGGCAGGTCCTGTGCTTCTTGAACCTATCTTCAAGGTAGAAGTCGTTACTCCTGAAGAGAGCATGGGTGATGTGATCGGTGACCTTAACAAGCGTCGCGGTCAGGTAGAAGGCATGGAGACAAGCCGTTCAGGTGCCCGCATCGTAAAGGCTAAGGCTCCTCTTGCCGAAATGTTCGGTTATGTGACCGCCCTCCGTACCATTACTTCAGGTCGTGCCACTTCAACCATGACATTCAGCCACTATGCAGAGGTGAGCAGCTCGATCGCCAAGAACGTCCTCACAGAGTGCCAGGGCCGTGTTGACCTCATCAAGTAAGACAAAACACTTTCATTCAACAAAAGATATGGACCAAACAATCAGAATCAAACTTAAATCTTATGATTACAACTTGGTTGACAAGTCGGCCGAGAAGATTGTGAAGACCGTAAAAGCTACAGGTGCTGTCATCAGCGGACCTATTCCCCTGCCCACACACCGCCGTGTCTTCACTGTCAACCGCTCGACTTTCGTCAACAAGAAGTCACGCGAGCAGTTCCAGCTTTCGTCGTACAAGCGTCTTATCGACATCCACAATTCAACCGGTAAGACTGTTGACGCTCTCATGAAGCTCGAACTTCCCTCAGGCGTTGAAGTAGAAATCAAGGTGTAATCGACCGGGTAAACGAAAGAATACCGCATAAGATTAAGTAAAATCACAACAAACTCCAACAACAGTTCACATTTTTTTAAATCAAAGAGAAATGCCAGGATTATTAGGAAAGAAAATCGGAATGACATCCGTTTTCAGTGCCGACGGCAAGAACGTGCCGTGCACTGTTATCGAAGTAGGCCCCTGCGTAGTTACTCAGATTAAGACGGCTGACAAGGATGGTTATGAGGCTGTACAGCTTGGCTTCGTAGAGAAGAAGGACAAGCACACTACTGCCCCTATGGCCGGTCACTTCAAGAAAGCCGGAGTAGCTCCCCAGCGCCACTTGGCCGAGTTCAAAGGATTTGACGGCGAGTACAATCTCGGTGATACCATCACAGTTGATCTCTTTAACGAGAATGACTTCGTTGACATTCAGGGTACCTCGAAGGGTAAAGGCTTCCAAGGTGTCGTAAAACGCCACGGTTTCGGTGGTGTTGGTCAGAGCACCCACGGTCAGCACAACCGTCTTCGTGCACCCGGTTCAGTCGGCGCATGTTCATACCCCGCTAAGGTGTTCAAAGGCATGCGTATGGCAGGCCAGATGGGCAACGAGAAGGTGACAGTTCAAAATCTTCAGGTGCTCAAAGTGATCGCAGACCACAATCTGCTCCTCATCAAGGGCTCAATCCCCGGAAGTAAAGGTTCAATCGTTTTAATTGAGAAATAATGGAAGTCGCAATTTACAATATCAAAGGTGAAGACACCGGTCGCAAGGCACAGCTCAGCGACGAAGTTTTTGCAGTAGATGCAAACGAGCACGCCGTTTATCTCGATGTGAAGCAGTATCTCGCCAACCAGCGTCAGGGTACTCACAAATCCAAGGAACGCAGCGAAGTTTCGGGTTCAACCCGCAAGCTCCACAAGCAGAAGGGCGGCGGCGGCAGCCGTATCGGTGATATCAATTCACCTGTCCTCGTTGGTGGTGGCCGCGTGTTCGGTCCCCGTCCCCGTGACTATCGCTTCAAGTTGAATAAGAAAGTGAAATCACTCGCCCGCAAGAGCGCGCTGACTTATAAAGTTCAGGATTCTCAGCTTATCATCGTCGAGGACTTCAATTTCGAGGCTCCTAAGACTAAAGATTTCGTAAATTTTGCTAAAAATCTTAAAGTTGACGGCAAAAAGATCCTGCTCGTTTTACCGGGTCAGAATAAAAACGTAACTTTGTCAGCCCGTAATATTCCCGGCGCAGACACAATGGTTGCGACGGATCTCAATACTTACGCGCTCATGAACTCCAACGCTGTTATCCTCACCGAGAGCAGCCTTGATTTCATTAATAAACTTTAACCTCATAAAGAGAAAACTGCAGAACAATGGAAATCTCAATCAAACCCATCGTAACAGAGAAGGCAAGCAATCTCACCGAGAAGCTTAACCGCTACACCTTCGCCGTTTCTCCTGAGGCTAACAAGTATCAGATCAAGTCTCTCATCGAGAACCTTTATGGCGTAAAGGTGGTTCGTGTAAACACTCTCAACGTCCGCAGCAAGAACAAATCACGCTGGACCAAGAGCGGTCTGCTCCGTGGCAAGACCGCCGCTTGGAAGAAAGCTATTGTGACCGTTGCTGACGGACAGAATATTGACTTCTATAGCAATATCTAAATATAAAAATGGCAGTAAGAAAATTCAAGCCCACAACACCTGGGCAGAGACACAAAGTTATCGGTGTATTTAAAGGTACCATCACTGCTACTACACCGGAAAAATCTCTTACAGTCGGCAAAAAGGCCTCCGGAGGACGTAACTCCGAAGGCCATCTCACCACCCGCTACCTTGGTGGTGGCCACAAGCGCAAATATCGCATCATTGACTTTAAGAGAACTAAAGACGGTGTTCCCGCAGTAGTGAAGAGCATCGAGTACGATCCTAACCGTTCGGCCCGTATCGCCCTCCTTTACTACAAAGACGGTGCTAAAGCTTACATCATTGCACCCAACGGCTTAAAGGTTGGTGATGTGCTCCTTTCAGGACCTGAGGCTCAGCCGGAAGTAGGTAACTGTCTCCCGCTGGCAAACATCCCTGTAGGTACGCTCATCCACAACATTGAGTTGCGTCCCGGTCAGGGCGCTTTCATGGCACGTTCGGCAGGCACTTTCGCCCAGCTCATCTCCCGTGAAGGCACCTACGCCATCATCAAATTACCTTCGGGTGAAACCCGTAAGATCCTCGCCGCTTGCCGCGCCACTGTAGGCGTAGTAGGCAACTCTGAGCACTCGCTCGAACGTTCCGGTAAGGCTGGTCGTTCACGTTGGCTCGGTCGTCGCCCCCGCAACCGCGGTGTTGTTATGAACCCTGTCGATCACCCCATGGGTGGTGGTGAAGGCCGCGCTTCCGGTGGTCATCCCCGC
>NZ_JAIDBW010000018.1:0-38841 GCF_029056165.1 Duncaniella sp.
GGAGATAGGAAGCGATGTCAATGGGTGGGCAGGTGCGACTGCCTACGATAGCCAATCTCTTGTTCATATTGATTTGTCATTAGTTCAGCCAGTTGCTTGTGGCACTGATAGCCAAAAGTGACGGCTCAATCTTGATATATTTCCTTAATGCCTTTCTTGCCCTTGCGAAAGTGAAGCCGGTGTTCACCACGTTGTCAAGAAGGAAGATGTCGGAATGTGCTTGCAGTGTCTCCTTGCAGTCGGCACTCTCCTTGACCCTTAATCCCGTCCTCACGCCTTTGAGGGAACTCTTGACTTTCTTGATGTCATATAGTTTCTTACGAGGTGTGCCCGAAAGAATGTCAACCACCTCGCAGTCCTGACGGATAATCCTTATCGTGTTGGCAAGTTCCAAAGTGTATTCTGCATTGCCGGAAGACTGCGGAACGGGTATCAACACTGCGTTGGGGGTTAGGATTTGAGAGAGAAGAAGTGCGGCGATAGCGATGGCGGTCGTATCGCTTTTCTTCACGTCCTTTGATAGTTTCCTCAACGAATGGGGATAAATCTCAGCGTTATCATACATTTTTCCATAAGAGCCTAACACCCTCAATTCCTTAATCGTAACCTTTTCTTTTGTCCGTTTCATAAGTAACTCAAAATTTTTTTCCCTTTGGTTTAAAGCCTTTTGGCTTCTCGCGTCCGGGTTGTTTTTTCGCTGCATACAAATACGGAGGACTAAGGTGGAGTAAGGCAAGCGTGGCAAGTGAAAAAAAACGGAATACCCAATTTTGAAGAAGGAAAAATTGTGGAAGGCTTCCGTATTCTTTCACGCAGCCAAGCCGGAGGCGATCGCTTGCCGTCGGCATCCGCCTCCGTAACTTTGTGGCGAAAAACTCACGGACGCGGTCAGCCATATTCAAAAAAGAGATTCTGTTAAGATAAATTAACAATAAGGTGCCTGATTTCTGCACCCATGCCGTTTATTTTTGCATCCAAAAACACCTTAAAATCTGCTATAAACTATCTTATGAATGTATTTCAAATATATAGAGCCGATACTTCGACAATACTCCCGTTGGTCTTTGCAGACGCCGGAATAAAGGCAGGCTTCCCAAGTCCTGCCCAGGACTACATAACGGAATCCATAGACCTTAACAAAGAATTGATAAGACATCCGGCTTCAACATTCTACGCCAAGGTTGTAGGAGATTCCATGTGTTCGGAAGGGATAACTGAAGGAGATATCCTTATAGTTGACCGTTCCATAGAGGCAGAACACGGGGATCTGGCGGTCTGCTGTCTTGACGGGGAGTTCACTTTGAAGCGTCTATGCCTCAACAGAGGAGACAGGATTTACCTCATGCCATCAAACCGCAAATACAAACCGATTGAGGTCACAAAGGACAACGACTTTATGATCTGGGGAGTGGTGATATACACGATAAAAGCCAACAGGCGCAGACAATCAGGAACTGAAAGATGGTAGGACTGATAGATTGCGATAATTTCTTTTGCAGTTGCGAGAGGGTATTCCGTCCCGATCTTGCAAGGACACCGATTGTCGTGCTAAGCAACAACGATGGGTGCGTTGTCGCGAGGAGCAAGGAGGTAAAGGCAATGGGTATTCCTGAAGGGATGCCGTATTATCAGCTGAAGGAACAGTACCCAAACTCCGGCATAGTGGCTTTCTCATCGAACTACGCATTATACGGCGATATGTCCTCACGTATAGTATCCATTCTTAGAGAGGAAGCACCAGATGTAATCCAATATTCGATAGACGAGGCTTTCCTTGACCTTACTGGGATGGATCATCTGGATTTGCACAAGTGGGGTGAGCAACTGTGTAGGAAAATCCTCAAATGTACCGGGATGCCTGTCAGCCTTGGAATAGCCTCATCGAATACCTTGGCAAAAATGGCAAGTAAATATGCAAAGAAATATCCCGCCTACAACAAATGCTGTGTCATAGGAACAGAGGAGCAAAGGGAGAAGGCATTAAGGCTTTTCCCTGTCAGCGATGTATGGGGTATCGGCCGACGTATAAGCAGAAAACTGGAATAAATAGGAGTAAACACAGCCTACGACTTTGCTGAACTGTCAAAGGATTATGTGAGAAGAAGATTCCATGTAACAGGAGAAAGGACATGGAAGGAACTGCATGGTGAACCTTGCATAGCTATCGACGGACTTGACGGCGTGACAAAGAAGACCATCGTAACCAGCCGGAGCTTTCCGGAAATGATAAGGGACCTGGCTGATTTAAGGAGCCATATCGCCAATTATGCCGCCCGGTGCGCATTGAAACTCAGACGGCAGAACTCCGTATGCTCATTGGTTACGGCATTCATACAGTCCAATCATTTCAGAGAGGATCTGATACAATATGACAGAAGCGCCTCACATTCCTTCCTTACACCTACCAATACCACAAGCGAGATAGTAGAGATGGCCACCCGTATTTTAGAGGCGATTTTCCGAAAAGGCATTTACTATAAAAGAGCCGGTATTATGGTCTCAGGTATATCTCCGGCTGATTCAATACAGCCCGACCTATTTGAGTATAGTCCGGAACGGAGCCAAAAGCTAAAGGCCCTTTCAACGGCTCTTGACAAGATAAACGGAAAGATGGGTGCTGATACACTTATGTTAGGAGCCCAGCAGTACACGGACAAAAGCGAAGACGGTAAGAGCGTCAAGTTTGTCAACGCAATACGTAGGGCGATGAAGTCACCCGACTATACGACATGTCTCGGAGCATTCACGGTGAACTAATCACGTCAAGCATTGCAAGCTGTATAATAGCCAGCCCCGGCTCTCACGAGTCAGGGCTGGCACGTTTTTGATGGCTAAAAACGACTTGTCTTATTATTTGGCAGTAAGAAAAGCTGTAAGTTATATGGTCAAGTAGTCAGGTTCAAGCAGGTTCCTGATATTCGTCAGTGCATTTCCCGGCATAAGCCTTTCGACAGTGGCAAGTTTCATTTTCAACTCAGGCAAAAGTCTGACACCGGGAAGAATAACCGCATGGTTGGCGATATGATCTTCTGTCTCCGTCAAGCCTTTCCGGAGTTTCATCGACTTCGTTTTCGGCATCAGAAAGCCTGTGAATTTTCGGAGAGAGGTCACTACGCAACGTCCATCGGAAGTTATCCAGTGACGGCATACTTCACGCGCCGAAGCATCTTTCAGTCGGTTTATAGCAGAGTATCGCAGAATCACCTCGAAAGTCCGCATGACCTGTATGCCTTCGACCACTTCAAGAGAGGCAAAGTACCGGGACATCATGCGTTTGGAGGCAAGCCAGTCCTGTTCCTCGATGATTTCCACTGTACGGCCACACTCTACGCATTTGACATAGCGTTCTTTTCCGGCATAAACCATAGTGTTGCCGCAACAGAAGCACACAGTCACAAGATTGTTCTGTCTTATGGCGATATGAGGACGCGCATAGTCGTTTACCCATCGGGCAATCTCCGGATCCTTTCGAGCAAGGTCTCTGTCAAGACGCTTCACCGTCTCCTGAAGTGGTGTTGTTTTCATATCCGGATCAATGAGCGAGGTTTGGATTTGAAGCCTCCAGCGACAGCTTGCGGAAGCGTTTGAGCAGAGGTTCGAGATCGAGCGAGGCACGACGGGCACGGAGTCCGGCAGACTTGTTGCCCTTGTCGAGCTGGGACTTGGCATTTTCACGGAATGTTTCCATCTGTGCGGAGATTTCATCTAAAAGTTCTTTCATTTTAGTCAGTGGTTGAATGGTTTATAAAAGAGGGATTTCAAAAGACTTGATAACGCAGTCGGCGTTCTTGTCAATGATGAACCAGTATTCGGAATGATACGGTTTGCCGTCGGCAGTCTTAGCCTCATACTCGACCTTGACTTTCCAGCCGGTAAATGGCTTCGGCTTATCGCTATTGTCAGGACCCAGACCGGTAAGACTTCTCAGGGCAGACATGGCTGACATCTGACGTTCCATAAGACCTGCAAGCTCAACATCATTGAAGTCAATATTCTCCATATTGTCGGTCTGTTCCATAACACGTGAGCTTATCTTCATCATTGATGTTGCGATTGCAACGCGCTCGTCAAGTGTGATATACTCGCGTCCGAAAACAGAGTCAGCATCACTGAACGCCTTTATCTCCACGGTCTCAGGGCAGTCGACACACGCCATAAGTGACTTTTCCGCTACAAGTCTTGCTCGTTCCTTGGTATTGTTGGAACTACAAGCGAAGAAAAAGATGCCGCCCCATATCAGCACCCCGCTTATCAGCAGGATGGCAAGTTTCATTCCCGGCTTCATATCTTAACGACTTGAAGTTTATCGGGTGAGAGGCCGAGACGCTTACGGTATATGGATCCGTCATCGCGGAACATCTCCAGTTCAGCAGACGTGATGCCGTTCCCGCAAATTTCCTGAGCCTCAGTGAGCGTGAGCTGGTGACCGCCGATATTGCGCCAGATTGAGAACTCGCATTTGTCTGTCGGACTGTTGAAGTTCGAGCAGTTGAAGGCGCGGCTTCCCACACGGATATCCCCTCCGCAGTGAGGACACTTGCCGATGACCGACTGCATAAGGACTTCACCATTGTCTGTAAGTTCCAGAACCGTCGGGAAAGCCTTGCCCTCCTTAGACATGAATCCGTCGAGCATGATACGACGGTTAGAAAGCAGTTCCGAGATTTCCTCGTCCGACATCTTGCGGTTTCCGAGGATACCGTTTATGACCACACTGCATGAAGGGTTGTCACCGATATTATTCTCACACCGATAACCCTTGCAAGTCTTGATGATGTTGCCGCCGCACTTAGGACAGCGGCCTACAATTTTCTTTTCAGATTCCATTTATTGATATAGTTTTTTGTAAGTTGTTTTCAATAATATTTGATGTTGTTCCAGTCGGTCACAAGACCGTTCACGATATTCTTCCCTGCCATTACCGAAGCCCATCCCTCCGGATCGAGCGAGAACCATAGGTCATTCCAAGAGAGGGTACGAACCTGCCATGCGAGAATGAACAGATCTGTGTTTATCCTCTCCAGACGTGTCACAACCTCATTGGCTACATAGTAGCGTTCAGCCGAATCGAGAAGATTCACCTTGTGCTTCTCCGTATTACCCTCTGCGTTTGTCACATTATAGCTTCCGGAAGTGACGAGCTGCTGCATGAAAGGATATAGAGCCGCCATCTGGGTGGCCGCGTCTGTTATCTCATCTGAGACAAGAGCGGCGATAGCCGTTCCTTTAAGGTTGCCCTTTACAGAGTTCTTCAGGAGAGTCGTGTTCTTAGGAATCTCCGTTGTCACAAGTTCAGCGGCACGTTTGATCTGGTACAGGTTCTGCATCGCACCTTGGGCATTCGACAGGTATTCCAGCATCTTGTTCTCGACGCTATGTACCTTGTCAAGCGCCAGGGTCACGGCAGTCTCCGCTGCGATTATCTTCTCTTGGGTCGTCTTCCGCTTCTTGTGGACGCTTTTCAGCTCCTCCGTCTGGAGGATGACGGCAGCTGTTAAAGTGGGGTCGGTCTGCTGGGCCATACATGGCAAGCCACTCGTCAATAATTTCAGAGATATGGCGAGGGTAACAGCACCTCCCTTTATAGATACCTTCATTATTCACAGTTTTAATGTTGATTTACGTTGTTCCGCAAGATTGCTCTCACGTTCATGTTTACTCTGAGTCAGGACTGTTTCCATTGGCTTGTTCATAAGGCAGTCGTTCCAGTCCTTGAAAGCCTTTGGCGGAGTCCATTGACCTACTTTGTGCCTGATAGAAATATTCCTGTCAACCTGTGCAGTGATGGGACTTTCGGGATCCAACTCAAAAGTTTTTCCCTTTGCCTCGACTTTCAGACCAAAGTCTGTTTTGGTAATCCTGATGGGAAAATCCTCCACAAGAGCCATAAGTCGTAACCCGTAGATGCGTCCGGCAATATCGTTGTCGAAACAGTCGATCGCTCTGGCATTGGGGAACCGTTCCATAGACTTCTGAATCTGACCGTCAGAAAATGTTCCACCAAGTGATACAAGTGCTATGTTACTGTCGAGACGGGCCCGGTTTATCTGATAGAAAGCCATCGCATCAAAGGCTGACTCGCAAAAGAATACAGACCTTACATTATCAATATTCCCTCCGGAAAGGTCAGCTACCCACGCGGCAGATGATGAGTTGGTCCCGGCGGCCTTAGACTTGTAGCCACCCATACCGCGTATCTCATAACCCTTGATACCGGACTCATCAGACTCAGTATAAGGGAAGCCGATATTGTAGCCGTCGAAATTCTCATTCCTTGTGTCGCGTATAAGCGAGATAAAGGGAGCGAGACTTTTGACAGTCTCATCAGATATGCCTCTCTGAGAGAAAATCCTCGGAATGCGCTGCGGATCCACCGGCCTCACCTCATACCTTGACTCATCGAAAACATGGCTCACATTAGCAGACCTGACATACCGGCTATCCTCCCTGAACTCAGGCTCCGGAACATTGGCGAAACGTGCCATGACCTTAGCCACCTTCTGCCAGTCATCCTTGCCGGACACGATGAAAGAGTTAAGATTCTCCTTTATAAAGGTGATGACATCCCCCTTGCTTCCGTCACGGCGGAAATAGACCTGTGAAGCCTTGTCCCGACGGTTACTGACTATGATGGTATCACACCTGTCCCGACCGTCTCCAAGCACCAGCTCGATATACTTGCCGACACCGGCCTTACGGTCAAGACGATAGCCGAGGGAGTAAGCCACATCATCAACCCCGACACGGGATTTCAGCTCCTTAAAGTTTATCTTATAGTCAGGCATTATTCAATTCATAATTAACTTCGTTCAAGCTAAAGCAAGTCAGAATGCATAACTCATAATTATCAGAGTGAAAGGGACTTTGATACGGATTTTCCGATTCCGGCAATCTCAGACTGATAGTGCTTACGGGCTGTCATATTCAGGAACGATTCCTTGTCCTTCATGTCAGTAAGCTGGAAATAGGTCTTTGCCGTTGATTTCTCGATAGGCTTCATCCCGAGGTCAACACCGTCGTATGAGGCACGGATCATATAGTCTCCGGAACGGGTCTTTAAGATGGCAGCGTTCTTGAAAGGGATCTCCTCATTCGGGTCAGGCGGGAGCCACGGGTCATTCTTGGCGAGATACGGCTGTTCACCAAGAGCGAGACGCTGCTTGTCAACATGGTCGAGGATAAGGTCAGACGCCTTGTTCACGTCTGCCATAATCGAGACAATGAACTTCGGTTCCTTCTTCAACACACTTATCCATGAATCAAGATAGGCTGCCGAATTGTCTGTAATCCTCGAGTCGAAACCCATTGAATGGCTTATCATCGCTGCCGTAAGTTCCGCTACAAGTTCCTCCTTTGCATATTTGGGATCGCCAAACTTACCTCCCATCTCTCGGTTGAGACGTTCAGGTGTCATTGTCGAGTGGGTCATTTCGTGCAGCATTGTGGAATAGAACTCCATACCGTCACGGTATATCTCCTCCGGAGTAGAGCCCGTGTTGAACTGCGCTTTCATCGGCAGAACCACGATGTCACGTGAGGGAGAATAGTATGCGCCGTTCTCACGTCTGTCAGCCTGAATGGGACACAGCCATGACTGTTGCTGTATCATACGGTCAAGAGCCGTGTGAGCATACATGCCCTGAGTGTCACGAAGTTCAGGAACCTTGAACTTGTCGATTAGTTTCTGCACACGTTCCGGCTGAACCTCACGGAGATTGGTCTGCTCGATATTATAGACGGGGAAAGCCTTGATGAATGGAATGACATCGAGATTCTTCCGCTCCTCCTTTGTCATAGCCTTATATTCGTCCGAGCTTATTTTCCTGCCGTCCTTGTCCTTGACCATCATATCCCAGTAGACTACCGGGAAAGCCTTTTCACCTTTCAGAACATGAGCTTTCAGGTTATTGGCCTGCTTGAAAGTGAGATAGACAGGGAGCTGATAGCCCTTGGCCGCAGTCTGGAGCTGGAGGAAGAAGGAATTGGAGCCGGAGTAGTTACGGCCACCTACATTCTGAGGGAGACCGGCATAGCCGTTGGCGCCGCCGATCCATCCCTTCTTCCAGTCGGAGTCCTTCATCTGCTCCATGCGGTCAATCATCATCTCGGCAAAGCGGTCGAGCGCGACTTGACCCGCACCCTCCGATTTGCCAGGAAATGAGAAGTTAGTTCCAGATGCCATAGTCCTCGTCGTCGATTACCTGTCTGTCCATAGCGGAGATCTCGGTCTGTTCGAGATAGAACTCAGCCGCATCGTCCGACGGTTCGACACCGTGTTCCTCACACCAACGGAGGAAATCCTTCTCGCTGTCGCCCTCCAGAACGAAGCGCAGATGACCGATTTTCTTTTCCTGTAGGAGCTGCACAAGCTCGTCATATTCTATTTTTGACATATTATCAGAGATTAGAATTTTCTTTGAATAGATTATTGTTGTGATGATCACATTTTCATGGAGGCTGACTTCTCCATCTTCATGGCGGGAGCGGCAAGGAGACTCTTGACCTCGTCGCCCACATACTTGGCGGCGATCTGCTCGCGTGTGGCAGTCTTAGTCTTATAAAGGGAATAGCCGTCATCGAACGACAACTCCTTCTTATCTGTCTTTCCACGCTCGCCGAGATCAACAGAAACCTTCCACTTGCCGTCTGAGCGGTCTTTGGCAATACGGATCTGTTCATTCTCGACTCCCTCCGGCAGACGGAACTGCTGATAGTGGGAAGAGAGATGCAGACGCTCACCGAAGTTCTTCTCTACGAGCTGTCCCGGGGTCATCACACGGTCGAAGTAGGCGTTCAGATCCTGACGAGATGCAACGGTAGACATCTTGTTCTCGCCAATCTGGGCATAGAACTTGTATTTGCCGAAATCGGGACGCTTCTCATCCTTCTCCTTATAGACATTGAACTTGTCTATGGTGATGTTCCCCTCCGGACCGGCGAGGACATTGGGTGTCTTGAAGGCCACCTCCGGAACTTTCGGCATAAGCTTTGTCGGATAATAACGTTCCATCAGCTGCGGAACGGTCATCTCCTTCTTCTGATAGGCAGCGAGGTCAGCCGGATCCATTTTCTGCGGCTTCAGCTGATCACCGTTGAGCTTGGCAGTGAAATACCAGTCCTGCGAGTCCTTGCCCTGAAAGGCGTGGCCGTGGGTGACCTTGTCGCCGTTTACGGTCACCATCTGAGGCTCACGGGGCTTACGCTCCTGCTGTGTTTCCTGCTTCTGTTCGGACTTGACATCCTGTTTCTTCTCGGCTTTGGCTTCAGTCTTGACTTCTGCCTTGGTCTCGGATTTAACCTCAGTCTTAGCCTCGGCTTTCGCCTTTGGCTGCTCCTGTTCAGGAGCCTTTTCTTTCTTTTTTCTTGGCATGGTAGTGTTTGTAAGTTGTGTTTCATCTGATTTGGAATGTGGTGCCTCCTTTTGGGATTTACCGACATCCTCTTTTTCGGTCTTTTTCTGCTTAGGGTCTTCAAGCTGCTCGCATATCGCAACCCTCATTCCGGCACGGACAAGCCTTGGCAGGTATGTATCAAGGGCGTTATGCTTGAAACTTGCAACCTCTGTCTTTACTCCTCCGATCATTATTGACTCGATTTCAAGTCCGAGAATCTGCTTTGCCTTGACTGCATCCTGCCTGTAAGTCAGGTATTCATCTTTGGTCCGGAAAAGGAGTACAGCATCGGGATGCTTTTTCTTCATCTCGTCGAACTGCCTCATAAGCGTCAGAGAATCCGCTGTTTCTGATTTTGTCATAAGCTTTTCGTTGGCTGAATCTGTCTGAATGCCGGAACTGATATAGTCCTGATACAAAGTATCGAGACTTTTTTTGAAATTCACTCTGGCAAGTTTTACCCTTTCCGCATACTCCTTCCTTTCATCAGGATGGTAATATCTTTGCTCGGTATGGTAATCCTCTTCGATGGTGAGCAGGTTATCCCATTCATCGTAAAGATCTTGTGGAAGGAGTGTCTTATCTCCGGAATACAGGTCATTCGGATTTATAAGGGAATCAAAATAAGCCCCGGCTTCATACAATCGGTCATTATTCACATTTTCATATCCGGTCATGTCTAAAGTTTAAGACCGTTGGATTCCTTGTCCTTTTGCGATTGACCGAACTTGATAGCCCTTTCAGTGGATTGCCGGTCAACGACCTGCTGATACTCCCAGCGGTTCTTATCGGTCATAACCAGGCCGATGTATTCGGGGTGCAGCTCGTCGTATTTGAGTTTTTGCTGACGTTCCCACTCCTTCATGTCGCCTTGAACGATTTTGAAGCCCTGCGGTTCCTTTAGGTCAATTCCGACGGTGACCTTCTCGCCTCCTACGTTGAGTTCCATAGGCTTGCCCTCGCGGACAGCCTGCTTCTGCTGAGTGCCGAGTTCGATGTCGTTGACCTTCTCCATGTCTTTGAGACGCTGTTCCACCTGAACATCAGTCACCCTCTTGTGAATGACGGATTTGGTTTCCGGATCGAGCTGGAGATACTGTTGTGTCTTCTCTCCGTTGAAGTCGACGCCCTTCTGAATTACTTCACCGCGTCGCAGACGCTCTGCCTCGTAGGGAGTGAGCTGAAGGATATTGTCGCGTTTCTCGTCAAAGGCTGCCTTGACCGGATAGGCGACAAGCAAGGGGTCTCCGTTTCTGTCGGCAACCATCTGGAGTTTGAGCGGTAACGTGATAACGTCACCATTTCGGGCATTGATTGATACCTGAACGAGAGGCGTGACTTCACCGGAAATCAGCTTCTCCTTTACCTCATCGGGCAGTCTGTCGGCTTTTTCCCGGTCAATGCCCAGCAGTGCCAGTTTCTGATATGGCAGAGCATTGGGTTGATTTCTGTTGTGATTTTCCATTTAGCGGTTATTGATAAGTTAAATTTGCGATGTCATTTCGCTTGAACGCTGCAAAATTATCTCCACGATAACCCACAGAAAGAAATGCACAACACTATTCCGCTTACAATACTGATGATGCTGACAGCTGTCACAGCGTCGGCACAGTTCTATACTATCACGAAAGAGAGTGAGATATCCGGCAATCCAGTCGTTAAAATAGTAGAAATGACTGAAATCAAAGAAGATAGCTATTTAAGTTCAGATTCAATCCAACAGATTGACAAAGAATCTGGGAAAGAAGAAAACTCAGGGCAGAACATACTGAATGGCCGAAAAAGTGACGATTACAAGTCCCCGAGGCCTGAATCCCCATACGATGCTAAAGAATTGGAGTCCAGAAGTGAGGAAATCTCAGATAATGGAGAGGGTCTTGCTGAACTGACAATACCCAATCTGCTTGCCGAAATAAAGAAGAACAATATCAAGTACCCGAAGATAGTACTGGCACAGGCAATACTCGAAACAGGCTGGTTCAAATCATCGGTGTGTAGAAACAAGCACAATCTATTCGGTCTGACGAATCCACATACCAAAACCTACTATGAGTTCAATCATTGGACCGAAAGTGTAAAGGCTTATTACGACCTCGTTCAGCATCGGTATAAAGGAGGCAATTATTTACTTTGGCTTGACAAAATAGGCTACGCTGAAGAAAAGACTTATATCAGGGCGTTGATCAGAGTCCTAAGACAGCTATGAAAAGAAAAGGCACCGGAAGCAGTTTTCCGATGCCTTTATCAATTTATTACTTGAAAATCTTGACACGTCCATAGAGATTTCCCCTTTGAACCTGCTTTCGATAACAGAGATAGAACTTAATGCAGAAGGCGGTGATAATTATGACTGAAACAAGCTGCCACCATTCCAATTCTCCCATAACTATGTGGATTGTGCGATCGATGATAGCCAGCCCCGATAGAATTGCAAGTGTAAGCCAAATATTTCTTTTTACTCTGTTACTCAACATGGCATTTCACTTGTATAGGTGCTTTTTTGAGAATGATATATGATGAAGACTCACGGCAATTAAGACGAACGATAGAGTCATTCTCGACATCAATCAGAACTATCTCAGGTAATATTTTTCGGAGTGCGTCCTCAGTAGCCATATTGTCACATGCCAGTTCAGTCATCGCACCATCGCCCAATTGGATAGAATCTCCTTTCTGGCTATATGTGCCGGCAAATGTATTGCAGTTTGTTATTATGGAATACCGTTCATCGTCAAAAGTTACATATTGTTTTGATCCCGGAACTTCTTCTGAAGGACGTATGTTATTTGAGTCATTGAAAACGATGTTTTCAATGTACCATTGACCTCTCAAATCAGGCACTGTCTTTTCCGGTTGCTCACTTGTACATGAATGAGTTTTCTCTGTTGAGCTTGAACTGGAGCAAGAACACAGAAGAATCAATAATAAAATGAATAGACTGCTGAATTTCATAATTTTAAGATTGTAATGTCAGTTCTTGGCAACTTCCTCCATAAAGATATTGGCTGGTTTGAATGCCGGGATATTATGTGCAGGAACGATGAGTGTTGTATTCTTGTTGATGTTTCTTGCAGTCTTTTCTGCCCGTTGCTTTACGATAAATGAACCGAAGCCACGCAGATACACGTTCTCCCCGTGTGCGAGACTGTCCTTGACCACTGCCATGAACTGCTCAATCACGTTGACAACTGTAGCCTTGTCAATGCCGGTGGCCTTTGCTATCTCTGTTGCTATCTCTGCCTTTGTCATTTTTTGGTATGTTTTGTTAGATGATTTTTACGAATACAAAATTAATAAAAATTGACGAGAAATCGTTATTTTTGTGTATGGCAAAGATAAGAAAACAAGGATATTACTGCCGGATATGCGGTGAATATAAAGCCAATGAGAAGTTCAGTGGCAAAGGACATGCACAGCATATCTGCAAGACCTGCATGTCCAACTTGAAGAAAAGAGACGCAATCAGTAATGATGATTCAGGGCTTTTTACTGTTGATGCGATTGATGAATGGGACGTTATCCCAATGGGAGATATGTTAGAACCAGACTACGATCCCAATAATCATGCTATAGACCCCATAATTCAAACAGAACCGGAACACAGGAAGTACATTAAACTCAATAAGCATGAGAAATCTGTATTAAAGGAACTGTGGATTGAAATTGTATCTCAATATTGGAGGCAAGACCACCAGATACCATTCGGCGAACATTATTCCCGATTGAAGAAAGAATTACTTGATATCCTTGAAGAGCAAGGTGATATTGCTCTGAAGGACGACAATGATCTTAAGGTATTTCTCCACGATTCAATGATTATTACTATCAACAAGCTACTCAAGTAAGAGTAAGATGAACTTATTAATACTTCAAAAGATAGGGTAACCTAAGAAAAGATTAGTGTATAAGCTTTTAATGTTTATTGAAAAATTATATGTTTACGAAAAGTCTACCCAGAATGAGTAGACTGAACGAAGGATGAAATCTTCACAGATGCCATATCCTGTTTCGATACGCTTTAAGTTCCACTTCAGGGAACTCAGCTATCGCTTTATCAAATTCCCGGAGTAATGCTACTTTGTCATCCGGCAATGCACCGGTAATTGGAACTGTATTTGAAATGTGATGTCCGAGAATATTGACCTTTATATTGAGTCGTTCAATCAATGTTCTCATCTCTATAAGTCTCTCTATCTCCGGTTCCTCTTCATAAGTTCCGTCAAGAACTTCATGATACAGTTCAGATTCCGGAAATATTGTGAGTGACACAATATTGATGATACAGGGATGGAGTTGATTGAGAATATCTGCTGTAGCAATGGCACTTTCAAGACCGTTACCTTTTCCTCCAAGACCATTGAGATAGAATACATTATACCGGATTCTCGCCTTGTCGAGTTTTGACAGTTGTTCAAGTATGTCTTTTGCCTGATAGCCCTTATTCATTCTTTCAAGAGTTTCATCATGTGCGGTTTCAATGCCGATATTGATACTGTCAAGTTTCATGTGACGAAGATTTTTAAGTTCCTCTACGGTCTTTGGCGCGATATCTGTAACTCTGGCAAACATACCAAAAGAGACTAAGTTCGGGAGGTATTTTCTGAGCAGAATCGCCACATGCATGAGCTTGTTGTAGCTCAAGGCAAAAGGATTGGCCCCCGTTAGATAAACTCGTCTGGCTCTTGGTTGCCACTGTCTTATTACTTTCAGATCTGCCTCTATCTCTGATAAAGGTGACACACGGAAGGGTGTGCCATGATAAAGGCTACAGAATTTGCACTTGTGCCAGGTGCACCCCGATGTTACTTGTAGAAGTTGTGAGCTTGCTTTGTATGGAGGACGCCAAACCTGCCCTCTGAAATGTAGTTGCGGATATATCATATCTCGATTATTTTTTGTAATTTTGTACGCAAAATTAAGTGATAATGAGAGGCTAAGCAATAACTTACCAGATGGTTTGACACTTACCGAAAAGTTTGTTTTGCTTATTTTCAATATTTTCTGAGAGGTCAGATATGGCAAAAAAATTAGACTATGAATACTGCAAGGCAGCCCCGATGCTTGAATGGTTTGGAAACAAATGGGCTCTGGTTGTTCTCGTGAAAATATCCGAGAATGAGCCGGTACGCTTTAACGAACTATATAGAACCATACCAACTGTATCAGAGAAAGTCCTTTCGCAAGTGCTTCGTCAATTGACTACAGATGGCTTAATCCATCGAGAGTTGTTTCCAGATGTGCCTCCCCGTACTGAATACTCTGTTACTGAGCTTGGCAATACACTTTTACCCCATGTTGAAGCGTTAATAGAATGGGGTCAGGAGAATTTTGAGCAAATTATGATAAACCGACGAAACTGTAAGTGAGTATGTTTGCACTTTATCCTAGATGCTTAAATAGGATACATAACAAACTTATTTAGCAGAAATGAAGTATGAAAATGAGAACAAAGTTTGATGACAGAATACTCAAAATATCTAATCCGACCTTTGATAAAGTTGGTTGTTTCGCCACAGCTAATAAGATTACATTCACAACAGATTGCGAGTCAAATGGTAATATTAAAGTTAACTCTCTAGTTCTTTCTGACTTATTTGGTTTAGGGCATTCCCAAAATAATGATTACAGTACCGTTAGTATTGACAACCTTTTTTCAGAAATAAAAAACAAAGGATATATCAGTTTTTCTAAATACAATAACACTCAAATAAAGTCCTTATTTGAGAAACCAATAGTAGTCACAATTATCAAGAATAATGAGTTATATGAACTTGTATGCGATAGAGTAGTTCAGGTACGAGGAGATGAATTAAAATTATATCTAAATAACTCTATAAATCCATTTTCAGGTGAGTCTTATCGAATTTTGAATAAAAAAGAGTTAGAGAAGTTGGGTATAAATGAGCATTGGGAAGAAATCCCAAAGAAGCATTACTGGGATAATGTAACTTTTTTTTGTTATTATGTGGAATTCTCAATGAAAGATGTATATTCGATTGAAACTGTCGGTAAGACAATCATAGAAGAAAGAGAATTTACTGAATTTGGAGAAAAGTTTTGGACTCCAGATGGTATAGTATTTAAGTCATTGAATTTAGTTATAGATTATGATAAAAAGATGATATCCGGTTCTTATTCTGACACATTTGAGGGAATGGGTGGAAGACGAACTTCAAATGGTTGGGAAGATAAATATATTTCACAATATGGTTTCTTTTATCGATCTTTTGATCTGATATCGTCAATGACTACATACATTAAAGATTTATGTGTGCAGTTCTCTGACTTAGGCGCAAAGGTTGAGGTGGGTAATAATTCTATTGACTCTTCTCAATCATTATTAACTAATCATATCTGCATATGTTTCCCAAAACCGTTACCATTTAAGGATATTAACGAAGTTTTAAGATTTAACGTAAGCGGTTCTACATATGATTATTATGATTAAAGTCACCCTATTCTAGTACCATAATAAATATATTTATCTATTTAAAGAGAGGAATAGAAATAACAAATGACATGGATAAAAGGCGTAGAAACTGTATTTGGCGACGGTGCCTTTGATGTTTCCACGTGTGCCATCATAAAGGAAGATGACGATTGAGGCGAGGATTGCCCCGGCAATGCCGTAGTGCATCATCAGAGGGAAAGTGAAAAGAATCTGGATTATCGCCTGAGAGGGGAAGCAGATGTGATGGTGACTGAGCCAAGGAATAATTGTCTGATGTCGTAGCATATAGAACATTGCTATCATCAAGATACCGCGCCACTCATAATCTACGCCTGACCACCATGCCAGACAACATAGAATAAGTATCGAGAAGCAACACAGTGGCCCGTGTTCACATAAACGGTCAAACACAGCAAGTGTGGCCACTCCAAGAGAGAGGGAGAACATGACATTGTGGGTTCCGTCATAGCCATTGAGCAAGTTCCATGGAATCTCACTTAACAGTGCGAATCCAAGCAGAGTAAGGAAATAACGTGTCCGGCTTCGGGTATGGGCGAAGCCTTCCGCAATTAGGAACGCGAATACCGGGAATGCGATACGTCCGAAACAACGGAGTACATTATATAAAGGAGTGTCCGGCTCCATCAGGAAATAAGCGCAGTGGTCGGCAGCCATCGACAGCACGGCAATAATCTTCAGTGCGCTTCCACTCAGACGGAGTGAAAGCGGCACTGAAAACGATTTGGATATAAGCGTATTCTCCATAAGTAATATATTAAGCGATACCAAGAAGTTCCTTGACCATTGCTTCCACCTCCTGATTGACACGCTTGAAATTGCGGTTAAGCATGATTTCCTTTTCGCGGTCGTTCTTAAATTCATAGATTTTGGGAAGATCAACATAGTGACTTTCCTCGTCCTTGATTTTTTTCATGTCAAAGTTCGTCTTACAGAAGTACTTGGTAGTTTTGAACTCCTCGGACTGCTCGATGTCGAAGCTCGACAGCATCTTCTTGTCAGTGGCGGTGAAATCTCGTGCCGCCTGACCTGCAAGCCAACCTGTAGCCATGTCAGCAATCTTCGCCGCAGGAACCAGATAGTCAAGTTTTTCTGAAATCGAGGTTGAAATTTTGCTGTCGTTGATAGTGATAGATGTGCTTGTCTGTTTAGCCTTTCCAAACACGTCATTCTGCGCCCATTCTAAAGTCTCCTTATTCCTGGCTGCTCCCATAAATATATTACCGCAAGTAGTGATAATCTTCTGCATACCCACTTTCCCATAGTCAGCCTCCAACTGAGGAAGTTCCTGAAAACCGAGAGTTACGGCAACCTTGTTGCTACGGGCTGTTCCTATGAGTCGGTCAATCTTGTGAAAGTACAACGTAGGTAACTCGTCGACAATGATGCTGACCGGGAGGTTTCCTTTTGAGTTTACACGGGTAATAAGACGGTTGAGCACAAGAGCGTTGAGCGAACCGATTACCTGTTCCTTCTCCGGGTCGTTGGCAATGACGAGATAACTTGGTGCCTTCGGGTCTGAAATCTTCAAGTCAAAGTCGTCGCCTGTGAACACCCAATATGCCTCCGGAGATACCAGACGGGCAGCATTGACACGCAGTGTACCGACCATACCTTCCAACTGGTCGTTGGCTTTGTTCTCGTAGGCACTCTTGAAGGGAGCCATAAGGGAGGAAATCTTATCGTCCATCATCAGGATGTCGAATACTTCCGAATACTTGCGACCGAGGAAAGAAAGGACATGCGGCATATCCGAATATTCGCCGGTTATTGTATCGGGTTCAACCTCATTCCCGGCTTCGTCCTCATACCAGCAACGCTCAATCAGGATTCTGTTTCCTGCGCGGTCAAGATAAGAGAAATTGTTAAGGTCAACGAACATATGGTCTTCATCAGTCGAAACATCCCTGCCTGTACTATCAACGAAATCGAGAATTACGTTACCTTTCTCGTCGATAGCATTGAACTCGTCCCAATGCCGTATCACCAGCTCCAGTTTTCTCCCTTTATGTGAGATATAGCGTTTCAGCTTCTTACCGTCCTTGAATCCAGTTGGACGGAAGTTGACAAAGAAATAGATGATAGCAGCCAGAAAGTTCTCCGCAGAATTGGTGAAAAAAGCCTCTGAACCACCTTTTTTCTCCCCGCCTCCTTTATTGAGGGAGGCGAGGAGAGTGGCGGCGGTTTCTGAAGCCGCAGCCAAGTCAGGAATATACTTTCTCTGAATCGGATTTATGCGGTTTGAGTACTCCACATTGGTAAAGTTGACCTGTCTGAAACCACAGTTCTCCGGTAATTTTCCTGCCTTGCGGTTTTTACAGAACTGATAGAAAAGTGTCTTTGCGAGTGTCGGCCACTTGTAATCATATACCATCATGGCGAAACCCTTAGCGGCATGTTGTCTAATGAAAGGATCGATGATACCGAAAGACTTACCCGAACCCGGTGTACCTAGCACAATCGTCCCTCGGAACGGGTTGCCTATATTGATAAACCCTTGATGTAGACGGCGTTTCCAATAGTAGAGCATGGGGATATTCACCGAATACGGTGTCTCGGTAATCTTCTCCGACTGCTCGAATGATTCATTCTCAAAGTTAAATCTGTCTTCTCCGACCTTGTGGTTGTAATACTTGGCGATACCGTCAAGTCCCTGATGAAATAGCATTGTGCCGACAACTGAACAGAAAGCATATAGTATGCGGTTTGCAGGAAATCCCATCCATCTCATACCCCAATCCATTCCATGGAAGATGAAGCATAGTCCGACAAGGGTGACTCCGGCAAGAGCCGGGTAAATCACCATAGTCTTCAGGTTGAACTTCAAAGCCTTCTTCGCCTTGGTGCCGATAGCCACCACACAGATACAGATCAACTCACATATCTTGCACCCGGCAACCGAGTTGAACACCTTGAAACGTGCGAACAAGTCAAGGATGAACTGAGTGATCTTATTGTCAGCCGTGATAGGCAGGTTCATCACGATCTCGATTATCAGGAAGAAGTAGATGCAGCTGCGGAAGTAGTTATACATCTGCTGCTGTTCCTTGGTTTCCTCAAAAGCCATAGTGAAAATGTTTATTTCAATAGCAAATCTCTAATCTCAACTTCCTTTGCCAGACGATTGACGAAATCTAAAAGTTTCTCCTGACCCCATCGGCCATCTCTTGGAATAACACTGCGTTTGTTTCCAGTTTATTTAAATTTCCACTTCCGTATTTCTTAATATACCATACATAGGAGCGGAGTAGATCCGATGATAATGATGAGATAGCATCAAGGGCGTTAATGAGCATTAGTATAGAAGCATTTGAAAGCTTAGATTCATCTATATGCGTCATTGCTTTGATCATAACGTCAATCCGCTCTTTGACGTTATCCAATTTGTTTTCGTTGAGCATTTTTATTAGTATTAGAATGGAATTTTTAAGCCGATTAATAGACCGTTTCGGAACGTATCTCCGTGAATGAAATTGACATTGTTCTTTTGGATGAGCGAAAACTCCCAGCCGTTCTGAAATACATAGTTGTATTCAAACCCTCCCTCGATACCGAGGAAAAACTTACGCTCGACGGCACCGAACTCCGGACCGAAACGGAAGCGGAGCATTCCGTTCTTAGATCGGACAAGACGAAGCTTGTAGAGAATACCTCCGTCCCAATAGTAGCCTTTCCAGAACTGCCCCTCTCTGGTTTTCCAGTGGTCGCCCATCTCACCGAAGACCTCAACGGCTTTACCGTATGACAGGGAGTGCTCATAACCTACGGTGGCATTGAAGGTTGAAGGGAACAGGAAACCTGCATTGACAGTCAGTTTACCCTGAGCTGACGCGCCGATAGTCACCACGGCACATACAAGTGCGATAAGAAACTTCTTCATGGCTTATCTGTATAGATGGAGGTTATAGTGATAAGGTATTTTTTTGAGGATGTCTGCGTCGAAGCCGTCCGCATTGAGGATATCCTCATACTCGATGGTAAGGGTGATGACGCGGCCGCTTATCTGATTTTCGGCAATCTCGATACGGAGCACCTTCTCGTCAGGGAAAGTAAGCTTCGGAATAACAAGCACATTCCTGTAGTTTTTCTTGAACTTCTTGGCGAGATTGAGGGAGAAAGCCGGTGTCAGCTCGATAATCTGTGAGTTGGTAGCCTTGACTTCCTTTTTGTCAGTCAGCTTCACACGCAATTCAGCAATATCATATCCGATTTTTGTCTTGTTCTTCAGCGAGTAGTCGATGAAGAAATAGTCGCCGATGGAATAGATGTTGTTCACGACAGCCTTCATGCCGTTGGCATTGGAGACGATCTGATTGAACTTGCGGTTGCTTCCATATACAGCCCAGGCATAACGCGCCATCTCGGACTCCGGCATGGAGACCTCCGGATTGACGTAGGATTCAGTGTCACGGTAAGAAACGTGATGGATCGAGGCGGCAAGCCGTGGGATAGCGGTAAATATGATGTCATATTGTGCCATGTGTCGCTCCCCGATAAGCGTAAGGGTGGCGAGAAGTTCACCCTCGCGGTATTCAGTTGCCGGTGCCTCCGGGTCAGACTCGATGTATGGCTTCACGCGCACGATGTTGTCAGCACACTGGTTACCGATGAGCTTGGTGGTCGATATGTCAACCATCTTGATGTTCTCGGGCATGACGATATGGGTCGTAACTTCACTGTTGACATAGATCTTCTCCTTTGCGCTTGCGCTGCCGACAATACCGATTGCACATAGGGCAGCTAAAAGAATCTTCGATTTCATATTATGTGATTTGATGATTTGTAAGTTATCCAGATTGTAAGTTAGATTATTTGTATTATCTATTACTTGTAATATAGTTTACCTATTTATTGACTATCTTGCTTCGTCGGAATTAATAAGGTAAACGATTGTGTTGTACTTGATTTTCGCCTTATTCTTGCGGATGTTGGCAGACAGAGCGGAAGTGGCTGAATTATACATGTTCTGAAGGGCCTGCAGAGCTATAGCCTCACCCGATATTCCGGAACCATAACCGCTTTCCGACTCAAAGCTGATGTTCTGCTGGACGGTACTTGACCCCGCATCTTTCATGAAGTCACGGAAAGCTGATTCAGGAACATAGAACCCTTCCATTCCGTCATTGTCGAACACCGAGAGATTCACCTTCAGGAACCTGCTTCCGACAAGAATACTTGTGATGGTCGCACGGACGCGCTGCTGACCGAACCCGACGACTGTTCCATAGAGGTAAGTGCCCTTGGGAAGTCTCACATCCCTGATAGTCACATCATCTAGCAACTTGAAACGGAGACGAGTGCCCTCATGCGCCTTTGTGGTCTGGTCAATCATGGCACGGATAAGCGGTGAATCGTCTGAGTTGACATCATTACCTACGGTATTAAACTTCTCCGCATTGGTATTCTGAGACTTCAGCACAAGCATCGGGCGGTTCTTCTCACGCTCGATCTCCTTTGCCTTGGCTATGGAATCGGCACGTTGCTTCCGGGCCACTTCCTCTTGATCAGGCTGACCGATACCCAAACCGGTCTCAATGGCTTTCTGCCGCTCATAACTCTTTCGCTGAATTTCCTCCAGCTCACGGGCATACTCGCTCCGGGGATCATTCCCATAAGAATTTGAAAAGTCGTTGGCACCGCCATAAGAATAGGAATTGATGTGTCGGCGCGACTCTGCAAGGGAGCGTTCCAGCTCTTCAAGTTCCTGCTGCTGACGGAGGCGTTCTGCCTCGGCCGCGTCTATACGGTTAAGCTCCTCCTCGGAGTAGCCATGCTCCAGCATCTCATCGTCTGTCACTTCCTCACCGAGTTTGCTGACGGCTGTGAAAGCGTCCTCGTCACCGAAACGCCGGGACATCTCGAATAGTTTGTCTCCGGCTTCCTCTGCGTTTGCCTGAGGAAGCTCCATGTTGATACGGTCTGTGGCGACTTTCTTTGACTCGTCCTCGCCACCACCGAAGGTCTGCATCACGAAGTACACCAGAGCGCATAGCGGCACGAATATGACCACCGGGAAAATGTACTTCGGCTGTTTGAAATTGATTTTAGTCATGTCTTATGGTGTTATAGTGATTTTTAAGAATGTTGATAGCCTTTTCCATTAATTCTGATCTGGTCTTACTGAATTTTAGTTCTGATTCAAACCATTGAAATATTGCCGATGCGGAAGCATCTGAGATATCAATTTTGTCCGAGGAATCTGTTGCAGAATGAAGATCAATTATCAGGCTCTCCGTTAACACCTTAATATCTCGTAAAGCAGAATATGCCTCATTCAGAAGTTTGCATGCGATTGCCAACGACACCAGAAGAGATAAAGGATAGAAGGTTATATAAAAGCCAAGGCAGATCAAAGCTGCGTTAAACACCCAAATGTTTTCAGATATTCCAGTCAGAAACATAAGTTCAAGAATAAGAGCCGCGATTGCAAACACGATAGATATTCTGCGTAACACCTTGGGCTCTCTACTATTTGAAATGGTTTTGAAAATTTCACTCATTATCATTCTGTTTTAGAGTTTTCACTAAATTTTCCAACTGTCCGTATCTCCTTATGATACCGATGGAATCAGAGTGGGACTTATGGGGAATTGCGATAAGCGAATCCAGCTCATGTTTGATAGTCTGACCTTGCGAAGTCATTTCAAGGACAGTCCTACGATGGGTGTCCTTGTTAGCCTGAATGGTACGGAATCCGTTAAAGACAGGCTCCACATTGGCTATCATATTCACGTCCGGCTCCTTCATCTCAGCCCTCATTCCGGTTATCGCCACATCACAGAAAAGCACTGTCAGCAATGTGCCCACGACATATCCGAAAGTCCGTTTCGGATGCTGTGTCGCCCATCTGTTGGCGATACGGATACGTGCGGCAAGTCTGTATCTTCTTCCCACTGAGCCAACTCTTGGCTGCAACCAGGACTTTATCTGATTTGATGTACGAAGACGGAAATCGGAGATAGTTTTCTTCAAATTTTTCATACTCTCGCAAATTAATAGTCAAGGTCTTTATTCTCGATAGTTCGCCAGCCGGTAATCATAAGACCGTGCGGATTATTCTGGGTGCGCGGCACACTCTCAATATATCCGGTAGTCACCATCGAGCGTTTCAGGTCTCGTGTCCTGCGCTTGATAAGCTGGGTGCCATAGTAAGTGAATTTCCGTTCATGCTCGTCAAAATTGATGGAGTCACACATGATGGTACAGACGGCTGACGAAGAAATGATGTCCGAGTAAAAGCCGTTCTCATCGAGAGCTTGTTTCTGCTTCAAGGCTGTTCCGTCCGCCATATACATAGCCTTTCCGACAGTCCATTTAATATAGTCGTTGTCGGGAGGCAAGTTGAAGAAGTACTGGTGGAACAGCTGAATGTGTGCCCGGGCTTCCATAAGGAAGTTGGCTTCAAGCCTTGCACGGTCGGCAAGGAAGGGAATGTCGCCGTCAAGGACATAGATCTGCTGACGTTCCTCGCTGACCAGCGACAGGCAACGCCACACGGTGAACCCGCAGATGAGGGCGCAGCCACAAATTGTGGCAAGCACCGTCATCAGGGCGAGTCTCGTTTTCTGTGCTAAAGATTGTATAAGCATATTGATTGGTTGATTGATTATTATAGCATAGCCTTTACAGGAGCGGTAGCCACTGAAGCGCCGGTCTGAGCCACTCCCATAGCGAAGGCACCTGCCGGAGCTGCCGCGCCACTGCTTACACCGCCGGGAATGAGCCAAGACGAAACCTCAGGCACGAAGCGTACTATATACGCTCCCACAAGCATACCCATAGCGTACATGCAGTTCGAGCCGATTCCCTGAAGACCGAGTGCGCCTATCTGGGACCAGGAGTTGACAGAGCCGGAGAGAAGATGCTGATAGGCGGTCATGTCCTGCTGTAGACTGTATAGAAGAATGAAGTCAATGTAGTACAGGCACATGTAGGTGACGAATCCCCATAACGTAAGGGAGAGATACTTTGACATCCATTGGCTCCAAGCCGAGTTCCATGGCGGAGCCAGCGACATTGCGAACATTATTGGGCAGAATATCATCATAATAGCGAGGAATATCCTCTGAGCCACAAGTATGCCGTAATAGGACATCTGGAACACAAGCTCTCCTACGAAGCGTATGACATCGTTGATCCACTCGCTGACCTTTGTCTCAGCAGCCACGGCTGCGCGTTGGGCGTAGTTGTTGATCGTATTGCCAAGATTCTCTACATTATAAATGAGTTTATCCCACCAGTGTGCATCCTCTCCGATTTCGGCAACCTGCTGTGCGGTTGCGATGGAATCCTGAACGGCTCTCAGCCGGTCGAGATATTCCCCCTGTTTCTGAGCCACCTTTAATTCAAAAGCGGCAACCTCCTTGTTCTTTGCTTGTGCCATAGCCTTTGTCGCGGCCTCCAGACCCTTTCCGGGGGTCTGCAAGGCGGAACATATCCAAGAGGAAGATGAAATGCAGATTGAAATACCGATGATTCGAAGTAGCTTCATGACGTCCATGCCCCTGCGTCCGAGCATCATCATCCAGCACTCGTATGACCCGACACAGAGTGCAAGACAGAGGCCGATGATACGGGCGAGCCCCACTGCATCACCGAGTACAGCGACATTGGGAAAGGTCTCCATTGCCACAAGCAGCTTGTCAAGGCTCTCGTCGATGGCCGGGAGACCCATTGTGCATAGTATGCTTAATAAAGTCATTGTCTGAAAAAGATTGTAAGTTAGCGGTTGATAATTTGTAAGTTAGTGGTCGAATATTTACAAATCAGTGGTTTGTGATATATAAGTTAGTGGTCATATCGTCTTTCAGTAGTGGGTTGCCGCTACAGCACACAGCCTTGCCGTCCGGCTCACAAGATCACCCATACGTTTCTTGGCGTCCTCATACGCCTGCTGACGCTTGGCGTTCTCCAGCTCGTAGCCGGGACCGGTCTTATGTATGTAGGCGATGTCGGCGCAAAGAACCGCATTGACACGTGAGATCTCGTCAACCTGATACTGGAGTTTGCCGTCACTCTTGTGGAGACAGTATAGAAGTCCGTCGGAAATGCAATCCTGCATTCGGTTGAACTCGTCCTTATATGTTGCGTATGTCAGATCTACCGTGCGGTCAGCCTCGCGTAGAAGTTCCTCCTTATATAGTTCCTCTACATGGGCGCGTTCCTTTTCAACTTCCGACAGTTTTTGACGCTGGGTTTCCTCAGCCGTCACACGTACAGGCATGATTCTTTTGACATTCGACTTTTCCTCCTTGAACCTGACACGGTATCCGGATTTGAAGCCAGCCCATTTCCAATACATCTCCGCTCCGGAATAATTCTTGTGCAGGAAATAATAGTACCAATCGGGTGCGAAGTCCCAGGGCCCGTTTTCCATCGAAATCCATTGCTTCTCCTTCTGGTCATCGTGGATTGAAGGCACTTTAGCCGATAGAGGAAGTGAGGTCGAGAAAAGAGCCACCGCCATTACAGCAATAGAAAAATTCCTTAGATTATGTTTCTTAGTTGTCATATCCTTTGTTCCAGTTATTGATTACGATTTTTGCAATCTCGTCTTTCACGTCCGAAGTGAGGATTTCCCAGATGTAGTCGGGTTTCCATCCACATTCGGTTATCATATAGCAGTACAGGTTAGCGTTGTCGATGATATATCTTGCCCGGTCAATGGAGGTTTTCAGCGTCATCACGAGATTCAGTTTCTCGTCCATCGAAGCCTTCATCAAATTGATTCCGGAGGCGGCGACAGCAGCATAAAGGGTATAGCAATGCTTTATCTCCCTTGCAATGGCTACGTTGGCTTCCGTGTAGTACCAGGCGACAAACGGTTTCTTCAGTACAGTCTGATAGGTGTTCTCCGTAAAGTCGGCATACTCCTTTGCGAGAAGATACAAGGAATTGGCAGTGGAAGAAATGGCGCCGGCAAGCACTACATAAGAGTATGCGTTATTGAGCTTGGTATCAAGAGTAGTACGCACTTCATTGAACTTCTTAGCCCCTTTCGTCACAAGCGACTGCTCCCCGAAACTTGTTGCCACACGTTGCAGGGCCGCGTCCTCGTCCTTCTTCACGCATTTATGAAGTGCCATAAGTGCTTCAAATGTAGGAAGGTCTTTCGGCAGGTCGAAAGCAGAAACCGGTATAGCAGACATCAGCAACAGAGACATGAGGTATATCCTAATTTTCATTGTCCCCATTTGAATTGATTGATAACGACATCAGGATCAATCTTCACACTTTCCCACTGAACAGGCACAAGACCGTTCCATGACATGACAAGTCCGTTGACCTGATTCTTCATCACCATCACATTAGCCCATCCCTCCGGATCAATGGCAAAGAACAGGTCATTCATGGTGGCGTACTGAGCCACAGCCATCATTCCCTGAATCTTATACCGGATACCCATAAGGTCTGAGTATATGCGGTTGGCAAGGGTCAGACGGGCATAACGGTCAAGGAGATTGTAGCCGTCGGATTTCTTCTCGGCGGTGGCCTGCCCTTTTAGCGGGTTCTCCACCTTGGAGTTGTTAACGATGTTCACGAAGTCACCCACAAGCTGCTGAGTCTGGGTAACAACATTGGCAAGCTCATTAAGGCAGAGGAGTTTGTTAGCGAACTTCGCCTTGTTGACAACCTTGACAAGTTCCGGCACATCCTTTATGATGTCCAGGGCGCAACTGCCTATCTCGATATAATACTTGCTTTCAGTACCGAATCCGGTGACATTCTCCATAGTCAATTTATAGAGTTCCTTGATGGTCGCCATACTGACCGTGTACTGCTCCAGCTTGTTCTGCTTTGATGATATGGAGTCGAGCCGTTTGTTATGCTCGTCCTCGATTGCCTTCTGTGTTGCCATATTGGTGCTGACTGCTTTAAGGCAGTACGGATCCATTACGACACGGTATTGCGCTACGGCCGACATAGCCGTGAGCATACCAATTATATATAGGAGTGATCGGAGTCTTACCATAGTTCCATTACTTTCTGTTTCTGATTTATCTTTACTGCGAAATCAAGATACTTTCCGATACCGGTTTTCTTCCTGTCTATCTCGATATGCGTTATTGCCTCCTGCATCGTGCCATAATGACGGAGATAGATTTTAAGGGCTTCCTTCTCTGAGCGTTCAGTGGTGTAGGCCCAGTAGCATTCGGGCGGTTCCTCGACACCATAGACATCCGAGTTTTGCCCCCTGCATATCCAGACCTCCTTGAAGTAGTTGCGGTTGTCGTGATTGTTCAGCGCGTTTATGGTGAAGATCTGCTGACGCTGAATGGGAGTCAGACCGAGAATGGCTGCTATATCCTCGTACCTGTCCTTGAACTTCGTCTGGTCAAGAAGAATCTTGATGTCTGAATTGTTGATAATTGCCTCCTTTACAATTGGCGAGTCTATCACATCGTTAAGCTCTTGCGTCACGACGCCGGCAATGCCGTGAAATTTTCTCACGGTCTTATAGAGATACTTGATATACTCAGCCATAGTTGGAGATGCGATAGCCTTCCACGCCTCTTCGATAATCAGAGCCTTACGTCCCTTCTTGATACGCATCTTCTGGAGAAATACGTCCATGATTATGAGCACCACGATAGGGAAAAGAACCGGATCGTCCTTAATCTTATCAATCTCGAAGACGATGAATTTCTCATCAAAGAGATTGATGTCAAGGTCGGAGTTAAGCGTGTGTTCAAGCTCACCGCCACGATAGAACTGCTTTAGGATAGCGGCAAAGTCCCGGATGTCGAAATGCACCTTTTCAAGAGAGGTAATTTGAGGGATACGTTCAAGAGCAAACTCATAGTAGGAGTTGAAGGAAAGCTCCGACACTTTCAGGCGTCGTTTCTGCTCCTCCATGTGGTCTATCTGCTTGTCGATCTTTATGAGCATCGAGTTCTCGTGAAGCTCCTTCTTATACCGTTCAAGCTGACGTGCCGCCTTTTCTTTCTCCGCATCGGTGGCGCCCTTATCAGTCAGCATAGCCCGGAACGTCCTGCACTGTCGGAGGATGCGGTTGCGTCTTTCTTCGGAAGGAAGAATCAGGGCATGCTTTTCCAGCTTTGGAGGCTCATGGTTTATCTGTTCCTCGATGTCCTTCATATCGTGGGCGTAAGCCTCGTAATCGTCCTCCATCTTGTATGCCACAAGAAGCTCCTGACGAAGATTCTCACGCTCCTGGTCTGAATACCTGTCAAACGGATGGAAGAAAGCCTCATAATATTCCACGATAGTCTGATTGACAAGCATATCCTCAATCTTTGAAGGAAGCTCATTACCCTTGAATATCAGGAATATCAGAGATTTAAGGAAATTCTTCTTCTCACCGAAATTAAGGTCATATTCCTCTTTCGTAACCTTAAATGGATTCATCGAGATTGGCTTCTCCTTGGAATAGCTTATGTAGGTTCCACCGAAATAGCCGCAGATACCCTCGTATGAATCGCCTGTATCGACCATCACGACATCAGTATTCTGTTCCAAAAGCTGACGAACAACGCTGTTCATATGAAACGATTTGCCACTTCCGCTTGGGCCTATGCAAAAGAAGTTTGCATTATCAGTCAACTTGTTACGTCCTTCCTTACCTGTTATGTCGATGCACACCGGAAGACCCTGACGGTCGGTGTAGAAGGTAGTCAGAGGTGTAATTTCCGATTCCTTCAGATGCTCCTTGAAAAAGAAGCACAGAGCAGCGTCCGAAAGTGTGAGGAAAAGATCATAGTCGGGATTGAAAGCGTAGGCGTTTCCGGGGAATGAGTTTACAAACAGTTCCAGCTGATTGTAAGCGGAACGTGACGGCATGATGCCGCACTCATAGAGCTTGGTCTCCAGATATGAGGTGACAGGCGTGACCTTGTCAGCCGGACAGCTCACGATGATATTGAAGTTGGTGTTCACAAGAAGGCTCGAATCGACAGCCAGACGGTTGAGCACTTCCTCGATGTCCGCCTTTGCAATCTTGTTGCTCGGGTCGGGCATTGAGCCGTGACGCTTTGCCTTACCCTGAAGTTTCCTGAGAAGCTTTCGCTGATTAGGTATCTGGACTACCTGATTGAAAACAACGCAGTCGGCGAAAGGCACACTTGTAAGGAAAGATAGAAGGTCGGTTGCGATGGCATAGCCGTTGATGCTTGTCTCCGTGTAGGGCTTGATGACAGAAGGGAGATTGATTTCGTCAATATCCACGAGAGGGTAAGACCGAACCACACGGTCACCGATTTTCAGATACTCGTCCGAAGACTTGAAGTTGGTCATCGAGAAAGAGCCGTGACGGAACTGAAACGCCATGAACCGGTGGCAGTATTCGTTGACCTCCGGCTTCGTCAGTTTCCTATGGCTGATACCTTTTTCAGTAAGGATGTCGTTTACCTTTGAAATCTTGGCATGGAAATCAAGCCATTTCTTCGGGTCGTACTGAACGAACTGGCTTCGCTGAGCCTCCTGCGTTATTATAAGGTATGTGCATATCTCGGTAAATTCCCTTCCCTCGAAGTATCGGAAATAGCTTCGGGTAAGAAACTCGGCATCCTCCGGCACATCGTGACGGTAAGACTGGCGGCAGAGTATGTCCTGCTTCTGCAAGGCGTAACCCTCACCGAGAGTCTGCACGATATTGGCAAGCACGTCCTGAAACAGGGAGTACTGTTCGGCATCGGTGCATAGCTGCTGCACCGGATTCCTCATTTCAAAAATGACAGACGGCTCACCCTTGGCGGAGAAAAGGACAACATTGCCGTCCGTTTCCTCCAGCTGCGCGTATATTCCGTCAAATATCTTTTTCAGCGGTTTAGCCATGTATCAGCGTTTGAAAATATTGTTGTAGATGAAAATTCCGCGGTGGCGCTTCTTGTTGTGAAGCCCTCCGCTCTGTTTGACATAGATTGTCACGAGACCCGCCACGGCCAGCACAAGCATGGCGATGAAGCCGGCGAGCTTGCCGAGCGCGATCGAGAATACAATGAAGCCTACGAAAGACACCCCTATGGCACCGGCGGCCAGAGTGAGAAAACGTCCCCGTATGCCCATAAACTCCAGAGGTTTCTGTAAACCCTTGAAAACCGGATAGCCGTCTTCGTTCATCGCCATGTCTGTTTTTGCCGGTGATCAGTTGAAGAAAAGGGGCAGTGCCTCGGACAGTGCGATGAAGGCGATACAGCCGCCAATCGTCAGCATGATAGTCTTTTTCACGTCCTGGTCGCCGTTCTGCATTTTGAAATATACATTGAAGGCGCCGACGAGGACGATGACCGCTGCGATGGCTTTCATCAGGTTGGAAACAGGTGTCTGATAGGAGCTTACCTCCTGGGTTGCCTTGGTGAAACCTGCGGCACCCTTGCTGGCTGCCATTGCGTTTCCGGTTGCCACAGTCAGGGCTACTGCGGCGAGGGTTGCCTTGCGGACGAAGGCGGAGTTCTTGATGCGTGACACGGCACGCAGACATTTGTTCTTGATTTTCTGCATTTTGAAATAGATGTTGAAGGTTCAAAATCGCCAAAGGAACAGATGTCGCTAAAGGAACAGATGTCGCTAAAGAATCGGTGTGTTTTTCAATGATTTAGATAAGGTTGGATTCTAAAACGTAAAAATATGAATAAGAAAACAATCAGTTCAGAAATGTGCGCTACGGCACTCATAGATAATTTCTCCCAAAGGTCCAGTGCCTGTCTCCACAAGCTCATCTACTTCAAGCAGGAGTTCATCTACCGTAAGTCCACCAGTCATGAGGGGTTCACGATAGCCCTCGCGCCTGAAAGGAACATCTTGTCGTTTATTATCTTCTGCCATGTCCTTCTTACCTGTTTCATCTGATTCAGGTTTTCTGTTCTCCGTATCAGGATTCGTAGGATTAGCAGGACTGACAGGAGGTGCAGCAGGAGTAGCAGGAGTAGCGTTTTCTTGGACTGGCTTATCAACCGGACTTTCCTTCTTATCCCTATCGGATTCATTAGTATCAGGTTGGTGGCAATCCTCGGATTTGGATTGTCCGGCTGATTCACCTGTCTTTTCTTCTGTCTCCTGGCCGGCTCCCTGAGATTTCTTCGGCTCGTCGCGTGATATGACAATCGGCTGGAATGTATTCGCCTCGTCCGATATGTCTATTTCCTCTTCCGGGTTCTTTTCCATCTCGGCGGCTTTCGCTGCCTTTGCTTTCTGAATGTCGAGCAGTATCATCACAACATAATAGAGGATGAGCAGCACGAACAGGAATGATATTATTTGTCCATACATAGTCGTTAAATTGCTGTCGTTAATAATAATTCTTCATCAACCGGCAGAGGAAGGAAACGGAGTCCAAGTTCCCTGCCACGGCTCTCATGCTCCATTCGCCGTGATATGTCAGTGGGGTAGTACATCACGTTCCTCTGGTCACTGACGATGTATCCCTGAGCCTTCAGCCAAGAGCGGAGTCTGATACGGGGTCTGTTGGTGACGACCTTGATATGTGTCAATGGGTCGAGACCGAATATCATACGCCGTTTCTCACGCTTGATAAGTTCACCCCGTACCCTTGACTTGACATGACACGTTTCCTTTGTAGTGCGCTTCAATCCAAGCTGCCCGGCAATCCTACCCACGCTGTTCTTCGTAATTCCAAGGACTTTTCCAATCTCCGAAAACGATTTTGTGTAGAAATGATCGCGTATATATTCGGCACGTTCAAGCCACTTTGATTTGGCATACTTCTCTATGCCAAGTTCACGTGCCTTTTTCTTAACCGTATTCTCGCATACACCCAAAACAGAAGCGACATAGGACGTTGTCTCTACAGGATAAAGATTCATCAGGGTCTCCATCATCCCGTCAGTCCATAATATCTTTTTCTTCTTCATGTCAAGAGGGTATGTAGTTACGGAACAGTGATTTCTTCTCACGGCGGTACTGAATGAGCCTCGGCATGAACGTATCAAAGAAAGTTCTTATGATGGCGTTCACAAGGTCAGACCTGCAATGGTTCCCAATGTCACAGTCATCGAGCGAATCGGCAAGGTCACGGTCGAGCTTGCAGTTCAACCTCTCATCCTTATCAGTGATTTTGTCGGAGGAATTGAGGTGACACATGAAGTCGTTCCAATACCTTTCGTTGCTCTCAACCGTTGAGAATTGTCCATCGTCCAAAGTTTCGGACTGGTCTGATGGGGACTCAGCCTGTTGTTCCGCATCCTGTGATGTTGCATCTTTAAGTGCAGCTGATGGGTCGAGCATTGTGTCAGGGTCATTGATACCCTCAAGCAATGTGTCTATTTCCGGAATTTCCTTTTTCATCTATGGTAATAGTGATTGATTTTAATTATTATCTGTTGGCTCTGTAATATTGTCTGTTGTATCTGTAGAGTTATCATCTGAAGTGGAAGAAACATTTGCAGCTGATTCTGAGACGCCGGGATTTTTTTGTGGCGTCTCCGGTTCGACAAACTCAACTTTCATTTCAGCAGTGGAATCTGATGCCTTAGCCGGTTTTTTCTTCCTCTTGGGGTCGATGTTCTCTATAAGCTGTATTCCTCTGAGGTTGGACTCCCTGATAGGATTTACCGTGTCGAACATCGCTGCATATATCTTGTCAAACACAGGCCGGACAATCTCATTCTGCATATCCAGAGCCGCTATCGTGCTGAAACGCTCCATGTCGGCACGTTTAGGCATCTTGGGTGTGACATCCCCGTAAGTCGAGAAAGTCTCCCTTGACTTCTCCCATATAAGTAGTTCCGACCGCTTGCCTACACGTCCATCGTTCAGGTTCGGGATCATGAAGAGCCTCGCCCTCATACCACCGGACATAGCCTGACGCAGACGGTCAAGAAACATGATGAAGCTCGCCGTGGAAGGTACTGTCACAAGATCGTAGTGGAACGGTATAACTATGATGTCGGAATTCACAAACAACGGCACGAGTCCGGCGGCCTTCAGGCTTCCCGGAGAATCTACAAGAGCTACCTCGATACTGGGGTCATTATGCAGTTTCTCCATCAGTTCGGTCATATCGTCCTTGTCTGTCGCTTCCTTCTCGATCACGCTGTAAGGTACCGTTCCCTCGCCATACTTTCGCAGGTCACTCCGACGGCATTTGAGGATTGAGTGCTGGAAATCACAGTCAACTATAACGACGCGGACACCCTTCGTCACGAGATAGTTGGCGAAGGTGACGCAGAGCGTCGTTTTTCCGACGCCCCCTTTCTGGTTGGCGAAAGTCACTATGACAGGTGTCTGCATCATTTTTTGTCTTGCGATTGAAATCCGATGCAAAATTATCACCCGATGGTACCTTAAACCGAAATGCACAACACTTATCTGACCTCGGTCACTTGAACCGGAGTGCATAGGTATAAATATCTGAGGTTTTTCGGTTTATTATGCCCGAAATAGTGACGATAGAAAGTCTCACTATGGTTTTCGGACTATCTTTTCAGGCTGCTGCCGTCATCAATCCTGTCATATTTACCTTTATATCCGACCTCCCATTCACGGTTCTCTCCGTGACCTGCGCCGGCATCGCGTAGCGGTCGTATCCGTACAGGCTTCTTCCGTTGCTGTTGATTATTCTGCGTCTGCTTTTGGCTCGGTGTCTGCTTCTGTCGTTGCAGGCGTGTGAGGTCAAAGCCCTCTTCTGTAAGGTTGATAATGATATGGCGGTTGAAGTCAATGGCGAAAGTGTTGTCACCGTCTTTCATGACAATAAAACCCTCGGCTCGAAGTTCTCTACGGACATCGGTCACATCCGGGTCATCGAAAATATCATGTAGCCTTGCCAATGATGTGGTGTAGCCGTTATATCTCTTTGGAGCGAGTGAGATCAGATCGGAAGGAGTCCCTTTGCCCATTTTGCAAAGAATATCCCTCTCGGCTTCAGTCATAGGCTTGAAGCTCTCGACCCATTGGATCCGGTTGTTTCTTTTAAGCGCATCAACCATAAACTGCTTCAAAGGCTTGCTCTGGCCGTCGAAATAGATCACACCTTTCTTAATATATGCTTTATAGCGTCGAAGCTTGTCGAATATCTCTCCCTGTGTGATTTTGGGATTGATTGTAAAAAGCTTGTCGATATAATTCTCTATGCGGTCGAAGCGCTCCTGTGGAGTTGCGAAATCAAGCAGCTCATCAACCGCGAGGATTCTGGCACCGTGGAACACAGACTTGGTGCTATGGTCAACAAGGATATAACCATACGGCTTGTCCTTCTTGCCGAAGAACACTATATCGACTCCGAATTTAGCTTTCATCTCCTTTTTAAGTTCCTCCTTGTCCGCACAGGTATCACGGTACTTTTTGAGAATTGAGCGAAGCTGACGTGCCCGTACCTTGTCCGTTTCCCCATGATAATGAAGATCGTACAAATCTCCAAGATTCATCGTCTTCTGAATCTTGCCACCTTTTTTGAAGAATACCATTTCATTTTTTCTGAATACCTCATAACCCATAGAGGACATCACAGCCTTGAACTGGGCGAAGGAACTGAACCTATACTGCTTGGCTTTTTCAAAATCCTGGTCCACTTTCTTCTTGCTGTCCTCCCCAAGTATTCTGTCGATTACTTCCTGAGAACGGCGTCGTTCATGATGGTCATTTATCTTTTTACCGTCCGGTGATACACGGGAGGTCACTATATGGAGATGAGTGTTATCTGTATCATAGTGGGAATAGACAAGAATGGGCTGTCCCGGTTCCATATATCCCATCTCCTTAAGGTATCGGTGTGCAAAGTCGAGAAGCTGCTGCTCAGTCATCTCATGACCCTTGCAGGAAATGGCAAGATGGAACTGGGCTTTCTTTATCCTGTCGTTGCGTTCGCTGTAGCTGATGAGATAGTCTCTCAGTTTCTCCGGAGTCGGAGGACCGAAAGACGTGGCTCTCTCGAAATTCAGGATCTCGATAAGTCGGGCTGCTCCTTTTGAGACTTTTCGTTCATTGTACCCGACGGCATGGAAATTTGTGCTTCCCGGTAATATGGTCGCTATCATATCGGTTTATCAAATTCAGATTCCCGGTTCAAGAAACTTAGGAACCTCGGTTTATCGGACTGGGGTTTCTTGGTCCGTCAGTCGGTTTAATCGGTTTACAAAGGGTATCGGTCATAATATCCGGATCACTCGATGGCTTTTTTAGTGACGTTTAGGAGTTCCAGTTTTATAGAGTCCAGAGTCTTCCGGGTACTGTTGATTGTGGGCATAAGTACCTCTGTCATATAGGCCGGGGTCAGGAATCCGGCGACTGCGAGTTCATTGGCTCTCTTGACCGACTGATTTAGGTTTCCACCTGCCCATGACAGTTCGTCCTGAAACTTCCGGTAGAATGAACTGAGGTCATTGAGCAACTGGAACTTCCGTTTTGCGTCGATGTCGGAGTATTCCTTTATTGCTGAGCGAATATAATGGCTTACAGACGTGTAGGAGGCTGATTTTTGCTTCAATGTGTAATATTCCTCTTGCGTAAGCCGAAGTTGAAAATACTTGGTTCTTTGAGTCATAGTAACTGGGTTATCTGGGTTCCAAGGCTCCCGGATACACTTTCGCAAAGCGAAACAGCGATGGAATCGCTCCGATGCGGAGCAATCGGCAAGTCGCTTTTGTAATGACAAAAGCACAACTTGCTTGACAAAACCTGTAACGCAGTTCGATGTCTTCCGTGGCCTTTTTCACTACGAAATTAGCGGCAACGGCCGCTCCCGGAAGAAATGCACAACATAAATCTTCAGTTTCTCGGTACTTGGACTCCGTTACCGGGACACTTCGGCTATAGAATCTTGAAAGAATAAGTCTGCTTATCTCCGCTTCGCAGGTACGGTAGACAAATGAACCCGGAATGGCGAAGTTACCGGCTACGGCTGTTCGTCTAATCACCCGATGAACCGAGGACAACGGGTTTTCAAGACTGATATAAAATAATCCTGATTTCATTGTTATCCCGGTATATCGGATATAGTAGACGTAGGACCGAAAAACTGAGAATATTGAGAATTTGAATCTTCGGTTCAACACAATGATACATCTATCGCCTATGAAACTGAGGTTCGCAGCCTCCGGAATATAGAATATTGGTATTTGGGTTCAATATAATGAGCAGTCAGATATGCCGGACATAAATGGACTGAGATAGCTTGGACGGATTGACTAAAGAATGTAAGGAATCAGGGTCGATACACCAAAGATACCCTATATCCATAGCCAAAATAATTCGATAATAGGGCTAAGTGAACTGAGGTTTAATTAACTTAGAAAATCGGATAATACGCTAAAAATAAGGGTGTTAAAACTTGCGTATGTTAAAAATTTTTATTAATTTTACTAACGGAACAGTCCCTGAAACCATCAATTTTTAATACACCGAATTATGTTTATACCCTACAATATCGTCATACTTCTCATACTCTCTCCTTTCCTTCTGGTGATATGGGTTATCGCCAAAATGGTCAAGATTATAATCAGGCTCGCTCTGCGCCTTGTAAAGAATGCCGTAAAGTTGACATTCAAGCTGCTTGGGGTTCTTTTCGGTCAAGTCAGACAATTATTCTGACTTATTGATGTAAAAAAAGCCATGCCGGACTAATGCCCGACACGGCTCAATAGGGTGTGTTTTGAGTCTGTTCCCTTATGTGAAATGATTTTTCTCTTTGTTGTAGCGGTTAGGTCAAAATCCTTTGCCTTTGGTTCTTTCGTAAACGACTTCCTTTTGATTATCACAGTTAGTAATTCTGAAGTGTACAGCGCATCCAACAGGTAAGTCTGAGGGTAACTGTTGCGCCAACGCTTTGATGACAGCATCAACTGTTCCAAAACCGATATCGTTGACTTCGGCAAGAATCTTCCCTTTGAAGTATGCTCGGCCATGTACCATTTTCTTCGGAGACAATCTGAAAAATTTGTCTTCTGTATCTTCAATGTCTTTCGCAATACCCTGTTTACTCGGTTTATCACTGAAGAAAATAAAATCGATCACTTTCGCATTCAATTGCCATGCAGGTGAAAAGTCAAGCTTAACATATCCTCTGGTTACATTGAGCCCATGACTATGGTTCATTCCAAATGCGACTTCATAAAGATTTGCATCGCAATCGTTTTGCGCGATGGTTCCCCATGTATGACGGAAAGTATATACACAATAATAATCCTCCTTATTCATATTCATATCGGCACAGATTTTCTTTATGCCATTATTGACGTTCGCACAGAAACTATCCGTATCGCAATAGCGATTATGAAACGTGAAAAGAAATTCATCATCTTCTTCAGCCAGATATTTGTCAAATGTTGACTGTATGAACGGTTCCACACGCATCTCGATGTAGGCTTCATCTTTTCTACTATGCTTAGTCTTGGCTCTCTTGTATCCTATGACTCCGTTACGATAGTCAGATTTTTTGAGGGCATATAGATCTGCCGTATTTATTCCTCCAAGACAGAGCACGAGCATAGCCACATCCCGTCCCAATTCCGGGAGAGAGGAAAGCATCTTCGTCTGTGGTAGTGGACGATTGAAGAACTCTCTACACGCTTCGGCGCTTATAGCACGCTGGGCAGCCTTGTCGCTTTTTGGTATCTGAACCTTCAACCAAGGATTGAACTTTATGCGAATTATGCCCTTTTCTTCATCATTAAGCTCAACTAAAGCTGCCTTGAATATTTGCCGTAGACAGATTGGGTATTTTTCTTTTGCACGATTAGTTAGAGCCATAGTTTCAATCCATTTTTTCAAAACCGTAGATGAAAGTTGAGCAAACAGGATCTTATTTGTTCCAAGGTATCTTTCCAGATGCTGCAAGGCATACATATAATCCTTTGCGTTTCGACCATGACCAGCCTTTGTCATTCTATCGATATGGAGACGTGCATATTCACTAAAGCATTCCGTCCCACTATCCCGAGTAAGATACTCTATCACTTCTGCAACAGAATATGCCGTCAGATCCTTTCGATTTAGCATATCAGAGTACTTAAGAATTACTCGACTGCAATACTCATTCACTACCGGATCTTTTAACTCTCCGGAAGCTGTTACATTCTTTGGGCTGATAACCTTATTGGTCTTGATATAGCCCATTCGACTGCGATGGACTATGCGAATATACACCGCATAGAATCCATCGGCTCTCTGTTTTCTCACAACTGCTTTAAGTGTAGCCATATACGTCTGATTTTTGAGGTGTATGCACTGGTGTATGTTCGGTGTATGTGATGTTGTTTAGGGGTGTATGCTCTGGTGTATGCAAATTCCGTTTATTTGGCTCGATTTCTGTATCCAAATGAACGAACCTCCTAAGAACAGGTTAGGCTGTAACCTCCTTTTTATCGGAGTGTTACAGCCTAACGCTTTTATGTGTTAGAAGTATGTCTTAGTCCTCTATCGCTGCCTGCGCCGCAGCTACGCGGGCGATGGGCACGCGGAAGGGTGAGCAGCTTACGTAGTTCATGCCGAGTTTGGCACAGAATTTAACTGAGCTGGGTTCGCCTCCGTGCTCGCCACAGATACCTACCTTCAGGTCAGGACGTGTTGCACGACCTTTCTTAACACCCATCTCTACAAGCTGTCCCACACCTGTCTGATCGAGTACCTCGAACGGATCTACCTTGATCACGCCGTGCTCCTTGTAGAATTTCAAGAATTTGGGTGCATCATCACGAGAGAAACCGAAGGTCATCTGTGTGAGGTCGTTGGTACCGAATGAGAAGAACTCAGCTACCTCAGCGATTTCGTTTGCTGTGAGGGCAGCGCGGGGCACCTCAATCATTGTACCTACTTTATAGATTACCTCATCACCTTTCTCAGCGAATACTTTGTCGGCAGTTTCGCGGATAACGCTTGCCTGGTTCTGAAGCTCCTTGAGTGAACCTACGAGGGGCACCATGATTTCAGGATGCACTTCAATTCCACGAGCTTTGCATGCGAGGGCAGCTTCAATGATGGCGCGAGTCTGCATCTCAGTGATCTCCGGATAAGTGATACCGAGACGGCAACCGCGGTGTCCGAGCATCGGGTTGAACTCAGCAAGTT
>NZ_JAIDBW010000019.1:0-24018 GCF_029056165.1 Duncaniella sp.
GTGTAGATCTCGCCGTCGTAAGTGAACGCAAGAGTTCCGTCAGCACCACGCGAGAGGAAGCGTACGGGGTGTGTCTTGAAATCCGTGAGAGCCTTGATGGCTGATGGATCTGAGAGATCCATTGAATAGACGTTGAAAGTACCTCCGTCACGTTCGCTAAGGAAATACATTGTCTTACCGTCGGGAGTGACCACCGGACTGCGGTCTTCTCCGGGATGATTCGTGATGTTGCTATGGCGTCCGGTAGCCGCATCATATTTCCAGATCTCTCTGGTGACTGATGAGGTGTGATGTTTGCGCCATTGGTCCTCGCCGCCCTTACGATCGACGTAGATGAAGGATTTTCCATCGGGGAGATAGTTGACTGCCTCCGCCGGAGTGGAGAGGATCTGACGGGGACGGCCACCGCTGACTGGGACTGAGTAAAGCTCGGTCATCCATGCCGACGGGAAGAGGAGTGCGGAGGGTGCATCCTGAATTGAGGCGGAATAGATGACGGCCTTGCCGTCGGGCGTGAAGCCCTGCGGGATTTCGGCTGCCGAATTGAAGGTGAGACGTGTCGCAGGGCCACCGTTGACATCCATGATGAAGATGTCTGTACCCCCTTCACGGTCACTTGCGAAGGCTATTTTCTTACCGTCGGGTGACCATACCGGCTCTGACTCGTAGGAGCCTTGTGTGGTGAGCTGACGGGCCTGACCACCGGCTGCGGGTACGGTGTAGATGTCGCCCTTGTAGGTGAAGGCTATCGTTGAGCCGTCGGGCGAAATGCGTACGTCGCGTAACCACAGCGGCGTGACTGCACCCGCACCTAAAGTGGCACTGACGAGGAGTGCGCTCAGAAGTGATTTCTTCATTTAGTGTAATCGTATAATGATGGTTTGTAAAAAATCATATTAAGAAGCCGGTCTATGTTCAGCTTGCCCGGCGCAGCTTACGTTTCTGAAGGAAGTCGGCAAGCCATACGCCGAGGAGGATCATCGCACAACCGGTGAAGCCGACAATTGATATTTTCTCTCCGAGGATCAGATAGGAGAAAACGAGGGTGACGACCGGCTGGAAGTACATGTAATTCGAAGCCTTGACCGCACCGATCTTTGCATTGATGGCGGCCCACATCAGATAGGCGAACATGGAGCAGAACAGTGCGAGGAAGAGAAGATTGGCTATGAGCTTCGGTTCGAGCAACACTGTCGGTGGAGTGATGGATGGTTCGATGAGGAGGAATGGGATGGCGGTTATCACTCCATAGAAGAATGTCTTGCGCGTGATGAAAAGCGCGCTGTATTGTGGACTAAGTTTCTTGATGATTATGCTGTAGATGGCCCAGCTGATGGCGGCGAGGAGCGAGAGAAGATCGCCGAGCGGGTTGATGCTCAATGAGAAACTGCTGTTGAATATCACCAGCCCTACGCCGAGGAAGGCCAGTACCGAACCGAAAATAGTCTCTTTGCCGACACGGTCCGTGCGATAGACCGCTCCGATGAGGAGGACGGTTATGAGCGGCGAGAGGGATGTGATCAGTGATACGTTGCTCACGAGTGTGTATTCAAGAGCTACATTTTCCGCGATGAAATAGATTGATCCGCCGAACAGTCCGCCGAGCATGAATGTCAGTTCATGATTCCATGAATTGCTGAATATTCTCTTATGTGCTACCAGCAGGATGGCCAGATAAGCGAGAACGAAACGGTAAATGTAGATCTCGATGGGGTGCAGTCCATTGTCGAGGAGCACCTTGGTGGAAATAAACGAGACTCCCCAGCCAATGACAGCAATCGCAGCCCCTGCGTGATAGAGCAGGAGGTTGCCTTTCGGCGATAAACGCTTTGTTGACATGACAGTATTTAAGGTTAACCTTCGTTTAAGACCCTTTCCGTTAGTAGTGTTTCCGGGTCGGTTATGCCGACGGAAGGACGTGACGTAAGCATAACGCTTACAAAATTATGAAAATTTTGTCAAAGATTACTCCTGTGTCACGAACTTTTATTTGCTTATGAATGTAATAACTATACACTACATCCCTGCGGAAGATGGATTACTCGCCTACGTGTCATCACCGGCGATATGATTCCGGAACGGGGAAGTTGTAGATGTAGGAATAAATGACTACATTTGTCCGATTTTAACACGTTAACTAAAAAATATATAAAAATGAAACTCGCAAAAGCTTTAGGAATACCGGCAATGGCTGTGTGTGTGCTTCTTTCAACGGGATGTTCATCATGGACCAATACAGGTAAGGGTGCCGCTATCGGTGGCGGCGGTGGTGCAGCACTCGGTGCAGGTCTCGGTGCGCTTATCGGCGGTGGCAAAGGTGCCGCAATCGGTACGGCAATCGGTGCAGCAGTAGGTGCAGGCGCAGGTGTGCTCATCGGTAAAAAGATGGACAAGCAGCAGGCTGAACTTCAGGCTGAGCTTGCCAAGCAGGCTGAAATCAAGCAGGTGACTGACGAGAACGGTCTTCAGGCTATTCAGGTTACCTTCAACGGAGGTATCCTCTTCCCCACAAACGGTACTACTCTCAGCGCAAGTGCCCGTACGGACCTGAGCAAGTTTGCCGCTTCACTTATCAACAACCCCGGCACAAACGTGCAGATCTACGGCTATACCGACGACACCGGTTCGCTTGCAGTTAACGAGCGCGTAGCTACCGGTCGTGCCGACGCTGTCCGTAATTATCTTCTCAACAGTGGTGTGGCTGCAAGCCGTCTCGCTGCCGAAGGTCTCCCGATGCAGGACTACATAGCATCCAATGCTACTGCCGAGGGTCGTGCACAGAACCGTCGAGTTGAAATCTTCATCACCGCAAGCAAGGAGATGATCGAGCAGGCCAATCAGGGAACGCTCCAGTAATAAGTCAGTTTCATAACAGACCATAAATATATCGAGGATGGGACACCGCATTGCGGTATCCCATCCTTTAATTTGATACGGTGCGATAAATGCAAACAGACAGCGCGTCTGCTTTATCTGGACGTGCTGTCTGCTTTTTTTGTTGCGTATGGTATCTTACAATTTTTTTATCTGTAGGGGGATTTATTCCATGCAGCGGATCTCGTTGTGTAGGAGGTTGAGCAGGGTCTGTCCAGCTGCTTCAAGTGAGGCGGGATCGATGTTTTCCATCGTGTCGTTGGACGTATGCCAAGTGGCAGGGAATGTTCCCGTGTTATCATTCTTTGATTCGATGATGTCGATAGCAGGGATTCCGGCTTCATTCAGGAAGATATGGTCATCGACCACTGAGCCACCATTCTTATTTACGAAACGATCCTGATAACCTGATCGTTCGCCGATGGACCACACTTTGTCAACAATCTTGCGGGCATTGCGGTCCGAAAAGTATTCACGGTGAAACTTGGCGTCTATTCCGCCTACCATGTCGAGAAGGACTGCATAGCGGGGGAGCGAATCGGAGGCGTAGGGCATGTGTTCCGTCCAGTACTGTGTTCCGAGACACCAAGAAGAGTCATGGTTAGAGAAGCCGGAGGCTTGTCCGTAGTCCTCGGCATCGACAATGAGGAAGTCAACGCCAACAGGCGCAGGCGCAGATTTGAGCTGGCGTGCGATTTCGAGCAGGACGCCCACACCGCTGCCACCGTCGTTAGCACCGATGACGGGGTGGATGCGGTTTTCCTCGTTCTGATCGGAATCCGACCAAGGGCGGGTGTCGTAGTGAGCCACGAGGAGGATCCTGTCTTTGATTTCCGGGTTGTGTGAGGCCATGATATTGCCTATCGGCAGGACTGTCCCGGTGAAAGCGGTGACTTCACCCTCCTGAATCCTTACATTCTCAGCTCCGTGGCGACGGAATTCGTTGGCGATATATTCGCGGCACAGACGATTGCCTTCTGTTCCAGCCACGCGAGGCCCGAATGCTACCTGACGGCGAACGTAGGAGTACGCGCTGTCACGATTGAACTTCGCAAGAGTTTTGAGGCGTTTCTCTTCCTGCGTGTTCTGGGAAACGTCGCCGTTAGAGGTCGTCCGGCAACTCGTGGCGCATGTAGCGACGAGTATGCTGATGATGGCCGTTAAGATATGGAGTTTCATGACTCTGCTGGCTGTGTTTTGAAGGTAATTTATTTTGTAAATTTTAATATGTCAATCATGACATATCTATAGACTTGTGCCTATATATCGCGCCAAAGTTACAACATAGTTACAAAACTTCGACAATTTTGTTACAAGAAAAATGATTCTGTTAATGTTTATTAACTATTGGTGTTGAAATGACACTTTTTACTATACAAAACGCGCCCCATAGCCAATGAATGCTACGGGGCGCGCTTATAGTGTCGGATTGAATCCTATGGGTTGGCTATACCGTGATTATTTCTTGAAATAACGGTTGTAGAGACCCTGGAATCCCTGACCGTGACGGGCTTCGTCCTTGGCCATTTCATGTACGGTATCGTGGATAGCGTCGAGGTTGAGTTCCTTGGCACGACGGGCGATACGCATCTTGTCGGCGTTGGCACCGGCTTCAGCTGACATGCGCTTCTCAAGGTTCTCTTTGGTTGACCATACGCACTCGCCGAGGAGCTCAGCGAACTTTGAAGCGTGCTCGGCCTCTTCGAGGGCATAACGCTTGAAAGCCTCAGCGATTTCGGGATAGCCTTCGCGGTCAGCCTGACGAGACATGGCGAGATACATACCTACTTCAGCGCATTCGCCTTCGAAGTGGGCGCGGAGGTCAGCCTTCATTTCATCATCGGTATCCTTGGCGATGCCGATCACGTGTTCGGTTACGAATTCGAGGGCAGCTTCTTCATCGAGTTCTTTGAATTTTGAACGGTCAGCCTTGCAGATGGGGCAGATTTCGGGAGCTTCGTCACCTTCGTGAACATAACCGCATACGGTGCAGATGAATTTCTTTTTCATAAAATTGATGATTGTTTAAAAGATGGATATATATACGAAATTTGATTTTTTATCTTGGATTATTTTAATGCTCCGGAGCATTCCGGGCAGATGCCTTTGAAGATCACGTCGGCTGAGTGGACTGTGTATCCTTCGGGCGGGAGCGTGAACGAGGTCGATGCAGAATCGTAATCGACATCTGTCACATGACCGCATGATGTACATAGGAAATGACCGTGGTCATGGTCGGAATAGTCCCATCGCGTACCGTCGCCTCCACCTGTCCCTATGGAGCGGATTATGCCTGACGCTTCGAGGAGACGGAGTGTGTTATAGACCGTGGTCCGCGAAAGAGTGGGATTGTCGGGCAGGAGTGACTTGAAGATTTCATCGACGGTGGGATGAATCCGGTTTTCCATCAGATAGCGCAGGATCGTCATCCGTTGAGCCGAAGGCTTTACGCCGGCGTCGGAAAGAAGATCGAGTATTTCCTGTGTTGTGAAAATATATGTCTGCATTATTGGTGGAAAAATATTAACAGATTTGTAATCGTTACAATCTTGATTTCATTGCAAAGTTAATACATGTATTTTAATTGTGCAATAGCCGGAGAGTAGAAAAAATGTTAAAAGGGAACTGCTTCACGCAGCTCCCTTTTATGAGTTTCCAATAGGTACAATTTCTAAGGTAAAAAAGATTGTTTTAGGTTCGTGATGCAAAGGTAGGCCAATAATTGGCGGTGGACAAATTTTTCTTTATGTTATCCAACATAATTTTATATCACAATGCAACAATTTTGTATTTTGAAAAGTGTATTACGTTGATTTATAATGATATAAAATGGTATAAAATTGATAGTAAGAATTGTTAAAAATCTACTTGGAGATAAAATTTGTTCTATTTTTTATTCAAATCGTTTCATTGTTATATCCTTTCCATCCCACACGGCATAGGAAAAACGGCTTATCCAATCGCCGAGAATAATGATTTTCGAACCGTCGGGAAGGGTGGAGTCAAGGATGGTGTGACAGTGGCCGAAGATGAAAAAGTCGATTTTTTCATCGGCATGGTCGGCATTATAGGTCCTTGCAAAATTGACAAGGTTATCACCGGCCCGCTCGGAAGGGGTGTAGCCACCCTGTTTGCGTGAGTGGGATGACCATGAGTGCGCGAAGCCTATGGTCCATCGGGGATGGATGGCTGCATAGAGTTTCTGGGCCACACGATTTCTGAAAAGTCCGCGCAACTTGCGGAATGACCATGGAAGCCGTCCCACGCCGTCGCCGTGCTCCATGAGGAAACGGTGGCCGTCAAGTTCAGTGACCATGATACCGTCATGAACTGTAAGACCTATTTCCTGTGGGAGATAGTCGAAGATCCAGATGTCGTGATTGCCCTTGAACCATACGATCTCAACGCCGCTGTCGGCGAGACGGGCGAGTGCGCCGAAGAAGCGGGTGAATCCGCGCGGGACCACCGTTCGGTATTCCCACCAGTAGTCGAGGATGTCGCCGAGAAGAAACAGCCGTTTGCAGTCCGGAGCGATGTGGTCCAGAAATTCTACGACCCGGCGTTCGTGGGCGCGCGGATTAGCTATGTAGGAAGCTCCGAGGTGAAGATCGCTTATAAAATAGGTGTTGTTCCGGATGGACATCAGGGGCGGGGGATAGATAATGGAAAAAATTTGTGTGGGGACGAGAGGGGAGTAGCGTATGAAATGCGCGTAGAAGGATCGATCAGAGGAATCCGAGATCGAGTTTGGCTTCCTCGGTCATCATGTCCTTGTTCCATTCCGGCTCGAAGACTATCCGGATATCGACGCTTTTCACGCCCTCGATACTTTCGAGTTTTATGCGGGCATCATCCACAAGGAAGTCAGCCGCCGGGCAGTTGGGGGCGGTGAGGGTCATGTCGATTTTCAGATTGCCGTCGTCATCGAGGTCTATCGAGTAGATGAGACCGAGATTGTAGATATCAACGGGGATTTCGGGGTCATAGACGGTTTTGAGCATCGTGACGACGCGCTCTTCTATGCGGGTTCTTTCTTCGGGTGTCATTTCTTTGTTGGTGGGGAATAGGTTTAGCGGATGATTATCAATGAGCCTCAAGCCAGTTGGATGCGACTCCGGCCGATACGGTGAGGGGGACAGCACCGTGGAATGCCCCTTCCATCTGCTTGATGACGAGTGTCCGCATCTCGTCAAGTTCGGACGGATGGACATTGAATATGAGTTCGTCGTGGACCTGCATGATCATTCGTGAGCGCAGGCCACGGCTCTCCATCTCATTATATATACGGATCATGGCTACTTTTATTATATCGGCGGCCGATCCTTGGATCGGAGCGTTGACGGCATTGCGCTCCGCATAGCTGCGGACCACGGCATTGCGCGAGTTGATGTCGGGCAGATAGCGGCGGCGTCCCATCTTGGTGGTCACGTAGCCTTGTTCGCGGGCAATGGTAACGGCTTTTTCGAGATATTCCCGGATATGGGGATAGGTGGCGAAGTAGCCGTCGATAAGCTGGCGTGCCTCCGCACGGCCTATGCCGAGACGTTCGGAAAGGCCGAAGGCCGAGATGCCGTAGATGATGCCGAAATTAGCTGTCTTGGCGTGGCGACGCTGATCCTCGGTGACATCCGCCAACGGTACGCCGTAGATTTTCGAGGCCGTGATCCGGTGGATGTCGTCGCCGGAGAGGAAACCTTCGATCATGTCCTTGTCGGCAGAGAGGTCGGCTATGAGTCTGAGTTCGATCTGCGAGTAGTCGGCACTCATGATCAGGTCGCCCGGATCGGCGATGAATGCGCGGCGTATCTCACGTCCGTCGTCCGTACGGATGGGAATGTTCTGGAGATTGGGATTGGTTGACGATATGCGGCCGGTGGCGGTGACGGTCTGATTGTAGGATGTATGGATCTTTCCTGTGTGTGGATTGACCATCTCCGGCAGAGCGTCGAGATAAGTGGCAATCAGTTTTTTCAGACGGCGGATCTTGAGGATCAGGCTCACGAGCGGCACTTTGGGGGCATACTTCTCAAGTATCTGTTCGGTAGTGGAGTAGGAGCCGCGTGCGGTTTTCTTTGCCTTGGGGTCGATCTGCAGACGGTCAAACAGCACCATGCCGACCTGTGCGGGCGATCCGATGTTGAACGGTCCTCCGGCCATCACGTATGCTTCCTCCTCCATCTCGCGTACGCGCTGCTTGAGGCGGGCGGAGAGGTCGGTAAGCACCTGTGAGTCTATGCGCACGCCTGTAAATTCCATCTCTGCGAGCACCCGTATGAGCGGAAGCTCCACTTCATCCAGCAGAGGAGTCATTTCACGCTTGGCTATCTCGTCGAAAAGCGGGGTGCGGAGCCGGAGTGCCAGATCGGCCTCCTCGCAGTAGCGGCTGACGGCCTCTTCGAGCCCGAGTGCTTTTTTCGGGTGGCCGGCTTTGGCGTCGGGTGAAACTCCCTGAAGTTCGAGGCGGAGATATTTGGCCACGACGTAGCGTAGCTCGTGCTTCATCTCAGGATCGATGATATAGTGGGCTACAGTTGTGTCGAAGTAGGGAGCGGAGAGGTTGATACCTGCATTTTTAAGCAGGAGATAGTCGCGTTTCACGTCGTTGCTGACAAGTGTGGTCTCACCTGTGAACAGGGGTTCGATCAGTGCGAGGATTTCCTGACGTGTGGAACTGTCGTTAAGCGGAATATAGATGGCCTTACATTCATCGGCTGTAAGTGCGAGCCCCTCCCAGCGTGCGGTCATCGCTTCCTCACCCACCGCGTAGAGGGCCATGCCGATAGCCGGGGCTTTGGAGAGTCGGCTGATCTCGGCTGCTGCTTCGGCAGGGGAGGTGACGATCCGATAGTGGCGTTCCTCACAGGTTGACTGAAGTTCGGAGGCCGGGACATCGTCACCGCCGGTGTCAAACAGCGATGCCATACCGGAGTTGTCGGGCATAGCGGGAGCTGGCGTGGCAGGAGCAGGAATGGTGGTTTCCTTGACAGTCTCGGCGGCCTTGCGTGACGCTCTGAGCCGTCCGAGCAGTGTGCGGAATTCCAGTTCGGTGTAGATCTCGGTAAGCATATCGATGTCGATTTCCTTACGGATGAGATCGGGAATGTCAATGTCAAGAGGCACGTCGGTGCGGATGGTGGCGAGATGCTTCGACATCCGGATTTTGTCGGCATTCTCAGTCACCTTCTTCTGAAGTGCGCCTTTGAGCTTATCGGTGTTTTCAAGTAGATTTTCTACTGATCCCCATGCCTCTATGAGCGTCCGGGCGGTTTTTTCACCGACACCGGGACACCCGGGAATGTTGTCGGATGCGTCGCCTTCGAGTGCGAGTAGATCGATCACCTGTTTCGGATCGGAGATGCCGTATTTCTCGCATACGCGGGCTGAGTCACGTATCTCGAAGCCCTCGCCCTTGAGGGCCGGACGATACATGAATATGTGGTCCGTCACGAGCTGCCCGTAGTCCTTGTCGGGGGTCATCATGTAGGTGTCGAAACCCTCCTGACGGGCACGCACGGCGAGAGTGCCGATCACGTCGTCGGCCTCAAAGCCTTCCACCTCTACCACCGGGATGCGGTACGCTTCAAGTATGCGCTTGATGTAGGGGATGGAGGCCGTGATGTCCTCCGGCTGCTTATCGCGTTGAGCCTTGTATTCAGGATACTCCAAGTGACGGAAGGTTGTTCCCATTGGTGGATCGAAGCACACAGCTATGTGCGATGGATTCTCCTTGCGCAATAGATCGTCAAGAGTGTTGCAGAATCCGAATATGGCCGATGTATTGAATCCTGCCCCGGTGAAGCGGGGCGAGCGGATCAGGGCATAATAGGCGCGGTAGATGAGCGCGTAGGCATCAAGCAGAAATAGACGTTTCTCCATTTATCGAATCAGATGGCATGGGGGTAATTCATAATGCATTACAAAAATGCATTATTAAAAATTGAGGAACTGCAGGAACTGGGATTTTTCCATGAAACCTACGGTTGAGGTGACATTGCCGTCCGGCATGAGTATGCTCACCTGCGGAATGGCGGTAACCTCGAACTGATGGGCTGCATTTGGGGCTACATCGACATCAACTGACATGAAGATGGCTTTGTCACCATATTCCTTGGCGACAGCTTCAAAGATCGGTGCGAAGCGTTGGCATGGTCCACACCAAGTAGCGTTGAAGTCGATGACAATGGGTAGTTTCTTGTCTGGGGAGATTGTGGTGTTGCTTGTCAGCTTCACGACTTCTCCGTTGTCGGGGGTAGTGTTGGTGGCATCGGTGCGTTGTTCGGCTGTCGCGCTGTTGCCGCATGATGCGAGAGCAGCAGCCGAGATGAGAGATAGGCAGAGATGTCTTAGTTTCATAAATTTATGTTGGGTTTAAGAAGTTGGTTGCTACTTATATTCGAAGGGGTTAAAAAATCCCACATTTCTTCAGCTCCGTGGCGTTTGATGGACTGTGCTGGAGCGGAGAAATGTGGGTTGAAAGGTTGGATTCGTTATATCCGTTACTGCCTGTTCAGGCCGGATGATCAGAGAGCTGAAGCGAGAGCGGCATTTGTCTTGTGGACAGCTTCTGCGCTCTTGTGGAAGAGTTCCTTCTCAGCGTCGTTGAGCTCGAATTCAACGATCTTCTCGATACCGTCCTTGCCGATGATACAGGGAACACCGATGCAGAGATCCTTCTCGCCATATTCTCCGTCGAGGAGTGCGGATGCGCTGATGAGCTTCTTCTCGTTGTGAAGGACAGCCTTAACCATCTGTGCTCCTGCTGCACCGGGAGCATACCATGCTGAAGTGCCGAGGAGTTTGGTGAGGGTTGCGCCACCTACCATGGTGTCAGCAGCGATCTTTGCGAGCTGATCGTCAGAGAGGTAGTTGGTAGCGGGAACACCACGCCATGCAGCGTAGCGCACGAGGGGGATCATGGTGGTGTCGCCGTGGCCGCCGATCACGATGCCTTCAACCTCGGTGGGATTGGCGTTGAGACCGATGGAGAGGAAGTATTTGAAGCGTGCGCTGTCGAGTGCGCCACCCATACCGATGATGCGGTTCTTGGGGAGACCGCTGGCCTTGTGGATGAGGTAGGTCATGGTATCCATCGGGTTGGAGATGCAGATGATGATTGCGTTGGGTGAGTGCTTGAGCAGCTGGTCGGTCACAGACTTGACGATGCCGGCGTTCACGCCGATGAGCTCTTCGCGGGTCATGCCGGGCTTGCGGGGGATACCTGAAGTGATGACCACGACGTCGCTGCCTGCTGTCATCTCATAGTCGTTGGTGACACCTACGAGACGGGTGTTGATGTTGAGGATGTTGGCAGTCTGCATGATGTCCATAGCCTTGCCTTCGGCAACACCTTCCTTGATGTCGAGGAGGACAACCTCGTCGGCGATACCGAATTTCACGATCACATCAGCACAAGTTGCGCCCACGTTACCGGCGCCTACAACTGTAACCTTTGACATAATTTATTCGCTTTAAGTTGATTTTATAGAATTGGATGATAATTTACGGTTTTTCCGTGCCTATGGCGGACGCATTGAAATGCATCCCTACTGGCAATGCAAATTTACTCAAAAGTTTTCATCCGTCAGCTATAACTTAGCGAAAAATTTCATTAATTCTCTCCCGTTTCCACAACGCTTTTCCTCCTCCTGATGCCATGAGTTCGGTGGCTGTGGTGTGGATGGCTGCGCGGCCGGTTTTTTAAGGGACGGGTGAGGATATGACCGTTATCTTAACTCTTCCCGTCACGGGATTTCGACGATAGGTAGAGGCCGATGAAGGTGACAAACGAGAGGGTCATCAGGATAAGCAGTTCGACGTTGGCTGCTTTGAGGGCAAAGAGGATGAGTGTCAGGATGTAGATGGCACACTGGATGCAGAGGAATATGTTGCGGGTAGTCATAGCGGTAATGTTTTTTTAGATAAGAAAGGAGCAGGGCGCACGCCCGTCAGAATGTCGGTGTGCGCCCTGCTTTGGATTTTTATGATTGCTGAACTGCGTTCAGGCAGTCAGATGGTCTTTATGCCTTTTCGGGGTGAGGACCGGCAGCTACAAGAGCCTTACCTGCTTCGTGTCCCTCAAACTTCTTGAAGTTGTTGATGAACATTTCAGCGAGCTTGTCAGCCTTGACATACCATTCCTTGGGATCTGCGTAGGTGTCGCGGGGATCGAGGATCTTGGGATCTACGCCGGGGAGTTCGGTGGGGATGGTGAAGTCGAAGATGGGGAGCTGCTTGGTGGGAGCAGAAAGGATTGCGCCGTCGAGGATAGCGTCGATGATGCCACGGGTATCCTTGATGGAGATACGCTTGCCTGTTCCGTTCCAGCCGGTGTTCACGAGATAAGCCTTGGCACCGCTCTGTTCCATGCGCTTAACGAGTTCCTCAGCATACTTGGTGGGGTGGAGCGAAAGGAATGCTGCGCCGAAGCAAGCAGAGAAGGTGGGGGTAGGCTCGGTGATACCGCGCTCTGTACCTGCGAGCTTGCTTGTGAAGCCTGAGAGGAAGTAGTACTTGGTCTGCTCAGGGGTGAGGATAGAAACGGGAGGAAGAACGCCGAATGCATCAGCCGAGAGGAAGATCACGTTCTTAGCGGCGGGACCGCGAGAAGGAACGATGATGTTCTTGATGTGGTTGATGGGGTAGCTTACGCGGGTGTTCTCGGTCACGCTCTTGTCGGTGAAGTCGATCTTGCCTTCAGCATCGACAGTTACGTTTTCGAGAAGAGCGTCGCGGGTGATGGCGTTGTAGATATCGGGCTCGCTTTCCTTGTCGAGGTTGATAACCTTAGCGTAGCAGCCACCTTCGTAGTTGAACACGCCGTTGTCGTCCCAACCGTGCTCGTCGTCACCGATGAGGAGACGCTTCGGGTCGGTAGAAAGGGTGGTCTTGCCTGTACCTGAGAGGCCGAAGAAGATAGCGGTGTTTTCGCCCTGCTTGTCGGTGTTGGCCGAGCAGTGCATTGAAGCGATGCCACGGAGGGGGTTGTAATAGTTCATGATTGAGAACATACCCTTCTTCATCTCGCCACCGTACCAAGTGTTGATGATGAGCTGCATGCGCTCGGTGAGGTTGAAGGCAACGCAAGTCTCGGAGTTGATGCCGAGTTCCTTCCAGTTTTCAACCTTAGCCTTAGAAGCGTTGAGCACTACGAAGTCGGGCTTGAAGTTCTTGAGTTCCTCTTCGGTGGGGCGGATGAACATGTTGGTCACGAAGTGAGCCTGCCATGCTACTTCCATCACGAAGCGGACAGCAAGACGGGTATCGGGGTTGGTGCCGCAGAATGCGTCAACCACGTAGAGAGTCTTGTTTGAAAGTTCCTTATCGGCGATAGCCTTGAGGGCGTCCCAAGTTGCGGGAGTGATAGGCTTGTTGTCGTTCTTGTATTCTTCAGTTGTCCACCAGATTGAGTTTGCGCTGGTGTCGTCCTTTACGAAGAATTTGTCCTTGGGCGAACGGCCGGTGTAGATACCGGTCATAACGTTGACAGCGCCAAGCTCTGTTACCTGACCCTTCTCGTAGCCCTGAAGTTCGGGATTGGTCTCGTCGATGAAGAGCTGGTCATAGCTGGGATTGTGGATCACCTTTGCGCCGGTGATGCCATACTGGGATAAATCAATTGTACTCATTGTTGTATTGAAGAGTTTGATATGAAATTGATAATTATTTTTCCTAAAAAATCTTATGTACCTTAACTTGCGTTATAAGTAAATATAATGTATAAGCGATTTGCATGTCTTGGCGAAGAAATGCTTCTTATCCGACTGCAAAGTTACTTACTTTTTTCGGTATTGAAACACAGGATTAAAGAAAAATTTCTCTATTAATAATTTTTAAATAAATCGTGCTTTCCGGGAGTGACTGCGTATGGACTCAGTCATCCAAAACTTACAACAAGCGGAATGGCGGGGCGGTTTACGCCTTTAAGTCCGCTAAAGCCGATTTAATCTTTTTTAATGATTTTATCGCCGTTTTTTTAGCTTGTCTGTTTGAATTGATGAGAAATCCTCCTTAACTTTGCGTTGTGAACCCCTGATCCTTCCTTGATGATGACAGTCGGGAGACCGGATCGGATTCACGTTCCCTCTGTCTGGAAACCGCCAATATCTTCAGTCCGCGGGGAACAAGGAAAAGGATTAGTTTATATGCTCGAAATAGGGGCTGACTTGTCTTTTTATACTTGTTCCGTGGACAAAGGCGCTTGGCGGTGCCTCAGACAGGGTATTTGAGTATGAATCGGGAGTCTGCCCCAATTTATTTTGTTTTAAGTGCGTCTCTTCAGATGGCCTGTGGCCCTCATGATTTTATATTCTTCAGGCGGATTCCGCTTTCACCGTGACTCCGCTTCCACCAAGAAAAACATCCTTATAACTGCCGCCTGACAGAAACATGACGCATTCTTCATTCACATACCCTTCGATCGGTACCCTTATCAGGGAGGAGCTCAGAGTCCAGCGAAAGACAGCCGTCTGGCTCGCGGATGAACTCGGATGTAACCGGTCCAATATCTACAAGATCTTTAACCGCAGGAGTATTGATTCGGAACTCCTGCTGCGCATATCCAATGCTCTTGGACGCAACTTTTTCCAGCCTTATCTCGACCGTCTCGACAATTGAATCACGTCTTGCCTTCGCCGCTCAGCATACCGCAGGCCGCCTCGATGTCCTCGCCGCGTGAGGTGCGGATGGTGGCCGTGATCCCCTGATCGTTCAGGCGGTCGCGGAATCGTTCCATGGACTCCTGCGAGGCTGTCGAATGATTGAAGCCGGGGATGGCATGGAAGCGTATGAGATTCACGCGGCAGTCCAGCCCCCGCAGCAGGCGTGCGAGGGCATCGGCATGACGTATATCGTCGTTGACCCCGCCCCACATTATATATTCGGCTGAAAGACGTCGCTGATGGGCGAAATCGTATCCCTTGAGGACTTCCATTACCTTTGACACAGGAAATGCCTTTTCGACGGGCATGATTTCCTCGCGTTCCTTGGAATAGGGGGAGTGGACACTGATGGCCACATGGACCTTGGTCTCGTCGAGCAGACGGCGGAGGGTGTCGAGTTTGCCGATGCTGGATACGGTGATGCGCTTGGGACTCCACGCGAGTCCCCACGGAGCGGTGAGCACCTCAAGGGCCTTCATGACCTCGTCGATATTGTCCATCGGTTCGCCCATGCCCATGAACACGAGGTTGGTCAGCTTGGAGCTTTCGGGTATGGCGAATATCTGGTTGATGATCCCGGCAGCCGTAAGATTGCCGTGAAAGCCCTGTTGGCCCGTCATGCAGAACTTACATCCCATCCTGCACCCGGCCTGTGACGATACGCAAAGTGTCGCGCGGTCATGGTCAGGGATATATACGGCCTCAATATCGCGTCCGCCACGTCCGCCGGTCAGGAAATCGAAATCCTTGCCGCGGGTTGCGAAAAGATACTTCACCGTGCCGTCTGTCGAATGCGAAGCCTTTACCGGAGCTTGCAGACCGACGCAGTAATGCTCGTTGAGCCATTCGCGCGCCGGTTTGGATAGTTCCGTCATTTCATCGATGGAAGTGACGCGGTTCACATAGAGCCGTCGCGCCATCTGCTTCGCCGCGAATTTACGCAATCCAGCCTCTGCGGCCACGGTTTCGAGTTCAGAAAGTGTCATGCCCAGCAGCGGGCGGCGTATAGTATCTTTATTCTCCATATATAGTCTGATTCATACATTCTCAGTTCCAGAACGGATGGGGGAGTCACGGGGATTTCTCCGATCCGAAACCTGAAAATTATAAATGCAAAATTACAAAAAAATCATCAAAACCCTTGCAAAAGCCGAAAAAGCTCCTTACCTTTGCACCACAAACATCAACGGGGTATTAGCTCATCTGGCTAGAGCGCGACACTGGCAGTGTCGAGGTGAGCGGTTCGAGTCCGCTATACTCCACAAACAAAGCGATTTCCGAGTACCATTCTCCGAAATCGCTTTGTTTTTTATTTAAAGTTGGGCAAATTTAACACTTTATCCTTATGTATATACACTGACTTCTCGCTTCTCGGCTTGTGCCGCTAAATGGGTGTTATTCACTGGACGTGGATATTATCAAGAATTATATCCGGCGGTGTTTCCATTTTAGAAAAGGCGAAAAGCTTCTTACCGAGATCTTTGATTGATGCGCCTATGTGGTAAAGGGTATCATCCACTATGAGGAAGCGGTCATGAATTTTATGTGCAATTCTTACTTCGATGGGTGTGTATTGCTTGTTGTGACGTTCGATGTCCAGCTTGAAGGCATTAGAGATCTGTTGGGTATAGATTATTGCGGCGACATTGTCCTTGCGGTTGTCCAATTGGGTTAGAACTGTGTCATCGACGTAATTGTCAATCAATATCAGGCGTCGGGATGCCGAACGGATCAGATCATTTATGAATCTGTGGGCATCAAAAATCTGACCGTCAAATAGTATCCCTTCTCTGGGTGGTAATGAGGTGCGCAGGAAGAAATCGACCTTGTCGTTAAGTTCCTTTATCTGATGGTCATGTTCGGAAAGCCGATGATCAATACGGTTCTCCAGATGGAGTAACCGTTGGTTTATACTATAGCCGCGCAGAAGATAGTCCTTCAGTATTTTATTGGCCCACTGGCGGAATAGTGTTGCATTAAGGCTATTTACTCTATAACCCACAGAAAGGATAGCATCTAAATTATAAAAGCGAGTTTTATATTTCTTTCCGTCGGAGGCAGTATATTCCAAAATGGAATAAACTGAATTTTCATCCAATTCCCCGCTTTCAAATATATTTTTAAGATGTTTTGATATAGCGGGCTGTTTCACTCCAAATAACTGTGCGATTTGCTGCTGTGTAAGCCACACAGTTTCATCCTCAACTCTGACATCCAGTGAAAGAGTGGCATCCGGCTGATATAGTATTATTTCATTCTCTGAATGTAATGCAGGGTTCATGATTATGGAGATTATTATTACGATACGACTATATTCTGCAAATATACAGAAATATTCGGTAACCGTGCTTATTTTCTTTCATCTCCACGAACTATTCGGCGGTAGCTTTACGTTTAACATAATGTTATGACTGTCGGAGAATTTGCAGATCTGGTCAGGGCGAAGTTGCCCTATACCGCCAATAAGCAGCAGGGTATGCTTATTGACGCGCTGGCCCGTTTCTGCTCCTCCGCCACGCCGTCCGATTCAGTCTTCATCATCAACGGTTATGCCGGCACGGGTAAGACATCGCTGACCGGTGCGCTTGTAAAGGCACTTGAAGAGGTCGAGCGTCCGGTAGTGTTGCTCGCCCCGACTGGACGCGCCGCCAAGGTGTTCAGTGCCCACTCGGCTCATCCGGCCTACACCATACATCGCAAGATCTACCGCGGACCGGGTGGAAATCTGTCGGGAGGCTTCACGATGTTGCAGGACAATCGTCTGAGTAACGCAGTCTTCATTGTCGATGAGGCATCCATGATAGGAGACCATGAAGCTGATACAACTTCCATGACTCCTAACAACGGTCTGCTTGAGGATCTTCTGCAATACGTCTTTACCGGTGATAACTGTCGTCTGATCCTTCTCGGCGATGTCGCTCAGCTCCCGCCGGTCGGATGCACTGAAAGTCCGGCCATGACTCCCCGACGCTATAAGGAACTCGGCCTCCATGTGTCGCGTGCGGTGCTCACCGACACCGTCCGTCAGGCCCGCAATTCAGGCATACTGCGCAATGCCACGTGGCTGCGGCGGGCCATGCTTGTCGATCCGCTTCCCGAACCGAAGATCATCCTCAGTTCCTACTCCGATGTCTCGGTGGTGGAAGGGGAGGAGGTACTGGATGCGATCGGTGGCTGCTATCGCCGCGACGGTGCGGCTGCGACAGCTGTGATCACCCGCTCGAACCGCCGCGCGACGGCCTTCAATCTCGGCATACGCTCGCAGATACTCGATTATGAGGAGGAACTCGTCAAGGGTGAGCGATTGCTCATAGCGAAGAACAACTACACTTGGTCTGCCAAGATAAAAGGACTTGATTTCATAGCCAACGGCGATGTCGCCGTAGTTGCCGCCGTCCATTCCACTGAAGAGAAATATGGTTTCCGTTTTGCCAACGTCACCCTCAATCTTCCTGACCGCGATGTCGATGTGGAATGCCGTATATTCCTCGACACGCTCACCGATGAGAGCGCGTCGCTCTCACGCGAGCGGATGGAAGCTCTGGCGCAGGCACGTATGGCCGATCCGGAGGTCAATGCGCCCGATATTCCTTACGAGACCCGTCTGCGGCGTCTGCGCACCGATGAGTATTTCAACGCCCTTCAGGTAAAATATGCCTACGCCGTTACCTGTCACAAAGCGCAGGGTGCGCAGTGGCCCAATGTTTTCGTGGACATGGGTGGTATTCCCCCCGAAGCCCAAGGGCTTGACTTCTACCGCTGGCTCTACACGGCCACCTCGCGTGCCACGGGACATCTCTATTACATGAATCCCGATGAAGCCTTGTGCGAATAATGCTGGTTTTGAAAAAAATCCGTATATTTGCACATTGAACACCGGTGTGCCTGCAGGCTCTCTGTGACCCGGTACTTAAAACTCTCATCACCTTGAACATCGCTATGGACAGCAATCCCTCAAACACTTCATCCATGCCCGCTACGGAAAAATGGACCGAAATAGAGCATCTTCCCGAATGGGATGAGGAATTCTATCATGTCTATACTGCCAAGAAATTTGGCAAATGGCTGATGCTCAAAACTCTCCGTCCTGAGCTGAAAGGTATTCCGGAGTATGATCAGATGATCGAAAAGGAATTTGAGGTGCGCTACAATCTCGCTCATCCCCACATCATCATGATCAATGATTTCGAGGAAGTGCCGGGACTTGGAATGTGCATCATCACCGACGATGTCTATGGCGATTCCCTTGCGAAACTCATCCGGGAAGGAAAGGTGACGGAGGATCATATCCACAAGCTCTCGCATCAGCTCGTCGATGCGCTCGACTACATACAGACCAACCATCTTGAGCATCATCCCCTCGATCCCTCGCGCATCATTTTCACCGAGAATGTCGGGAATCTCAAGCTCATAGATGTGGGCTTCGATCAGAAGTCACACATCACTCCCAAGGATGCGAGCGAGGACATCGAGAACTACGGAAAGGTGCTCACGGTCGCCCTTGATGCAATAGGGACTCCGCATCCACATCTGCGCAAGGTGGCCGAACGCTGTCTGAATCCTGATCAGTCGCGCCGCTACCGCGACATCAGCTCGCTCCGTCTCGCTCTCGCCGACCGTAAGCCCAACACCATCTATATCGCTATCATCACATTCCTCGTGGCCATGATAGCACTTCTCCTCTGGCTCAACTCTCCATATCGTCCCACACCTCTCTCCGACATAGAACCAAGCATCAAAACTGAATCAACCGACTGATCATGGCTGTTATCATCAAGGCTCTGAAGCCCACAAAGAGAGAAATTGAAAAATATGTGAAATTCGGGATTGACCTCTATGACGGCAATGACTGTTTCGTGCCGAATCTGGTTTTTGATGAGGTCCACACGCTGCTCCCCGGAAAAAATCCTGCGTTTGACTATTGCCGCGCCCAGTCGTTCATGGCTTATCGTGACGGAAAGCCCGTGGGCCGCATAACGGCCATCATCAACGACCGTCTCAATGAGAGTACGGGCAAGAAAGAGGCGCGTTTCGGCTTCGTCGATTTCATTGACGACGATGAGGTGACGGATATCCTCTTCGCCACTGCCGAGGAATGGGCGCGCGACCGCGGTATGACTGAAATAATCGGCCCGATGGGCTTTACTGATATGGACCGTGAAGGAATGCTCGTCGAGGGTTTCGACGAAATGGGCACGATGGCCACCATCTATAATTATCCCTATTACCGTCAGCAGGTCGAACGTCTCGGATATGTCAAGGACACGGACTGGGTGGAATACCGTATCACTGTGCCTGATAAAGTGCCGGAGAAGATGACCCGTATTGCCGAGATCGTACTCAAGAAATATGATCTGCGTATCCTCAAATACACCTCTCCCAAGAAAATCAAGGAGGACTACGGCCACGCGCTTTTCCATCTTATCAACGAGGCATACGCCAACCTCTACGGTTACTGCACGCTTACCGAACGGCAGATCGACTACTATATCGACATGTATCTCAGTATTCTCCGTCTGGAGTATGTCAGTGTAGTGGTCGATAAGAACGGTGAACTTGTAGGTGTCGGCATCTCCCTGCCGTCACTTTCCGAGGCATTGCGCAAATGTCGCGGAAGGCTGTTCCCGACCGGATGGTATCATATTCTCCGTGCCATGAAGGGTCATAACGACGTTATTGACCTCCTTCTTATAGCCGTCAAGCCCGAATATCAGTCCAAGGGTGTCAACTCGCTCTTTTTCTATGACCTGCTGAATCTCTACATCAAGAATGGAATCAAATATGCCGAGACCAATCTCGAACTTGAGAGCAATTCACAGGTGCAGTCGCAGTGGGACTACTTCGAGAAGAGGCAGCACCGCCGCCGCCGTGCATTCCGCAAAAAGCTGTAAGCGCGGACGATGATGCAATACGGATGTGGTTTCGGTATTGCTTCCCCCGAATTTCGAATATTTCATGACTGACCGAATCCTGTCCATGACCGAACCTCTGAAAATACTTTTTGTCGGGGATGCCTCGTCTTACCACCGCACTCTTGCCAGTGGCCTGCGCGAGCTGGGCCATGAGACGGTCGTGGCCTCCAACGGTGGTTATTGGCTCGACACGGGACGTGACATTGATCTCCGTCGCCGTTTCAAGGGTAAAATCGGTGGGCTTGACCTTTGGTTGCGCCTCAACTTGGGGCTCAGGCAGAAATTGAGAGGATTCGACATCGTGAGCCTCTGTTCACAGTCCTTCATAGAGCTTCGTCCCGGCCGCAAGGCGCAGCTCCTCGATTATCTTAAAGCTAACAACCGCTCCGTCTTCTGCACGGCACTCGGAACAGATCCAAACTACGTGGCCGAGTGTCTTGATCCTGCCACCGCGCTGCGCTATAACGAATTTCGCATCTATGGCGAGGACTCTCCCTATCTGAAGGCCAATCCCGACATCTGCGACCGTTGGCTCGCGCCCGATATGCGCCGTCTCGACAGCCACTTCTATACTTCAGTAGATGGGGCGGTGTCCGCCCTCTATGAATACCAAGTGGCTCTGCGGCGTGTACTTCCTGAGGATAAGATTGCTTACGCGGGGATTCCTATAGACACGGACGCTATCCGTCCTGTCGATCTGTCCGACCGTCCGTCGAAAGTAAGGCTGTTTCTCGGACGTTACAAAGACCGTCTGCTCGAAAAAGGAACTGATGTCATGGAGTGGGCCGCACGTGCGGTGGTTGACCGTTATCCTGACCGTGCGGAGCTTGTTATTGTCGAGAACCGCCCCTACGACGAATATCTCGAACTCCTGAAGTCGGCTCACGTGGTGCTTGACCAGCTCTACAGCTACACTCCCGCTACAAATGCCCTTCAGGCTATGGCCTACGGGCTGAACACTGTCTCAGGTGGTACGCCTGAGTTTTATGACTTCATCGGCGAGAAGGAGCTGCATCCGGTGATACATGTCGAACCTGACTATGAATCGGTCGTGCGTGCGCTTGAGGACGTCGTTCTGCACCCCGAAGGAATCCGCCCGCGCGGGTTGCAGAGCCGTGAATTTGTCGTTCGGCATAATGATTATAGAACCGTCGCAGCCCGCGCGCTTGATTTCTGGACAAGCCGTCTGAACTTCCAACCTCTTACTTTATCATGATGACTACCACTACGCCACGATTGACTCTTGATGTGCTGATATGCACCTACACTCCCGCCGGAATCTTCCGTGTCGAGGCTATGGATCTGCCGGCTGTGGCGGGTGTGCGCTATATTGTCTCGTGGCAGGAGCATCATGATGCCGAAGTCCCCGCATCTCTTGCCTCGCGCACGGATGTCGATGTCCTGCGCCTTGATCAGAAGGGGTTGAGTTTCAACCGCAATAATGCCATCGAGGCTTCGACGGCCGACGTATGGCTCGTGGCTGACGATGATCTGCGCTACACTCCGGAGCAACTGAATGCTGTCAGGAGGGTGTTCGAGGATAATCCGTCGTTGGACTATGCCTCGTTCATGTTTGACGGTAGCGGTTCTAAAATCTATCCCTCGTCCGAGTGTGACCTGACTTCAGGTCTTCCGAAAGGATTTTACCAGACCTCTTTTGAGGTGGCGGTACGTCCGCGCGGACTTGCATCGAAATTGCGTTTCCACCCTGCCTTCGGCCTCGGCTCGCCTTGGCTTCATGCCGCCGAGGAGGAGATGCTGTTGCTGACCGCCCGTAAACTGAAGCTCAACTGCCGCTTCTTCCCCATAGTCATCACCACTCATACCGGCCCTACCACCGGCACGCGTCCCGTCACTGATCCTTGCGTACTGCGTGCGTGGGGTGCCTACATGTACTTCGCCTTTCCGTTCACCTTTCCGATGCGCGTCCCCCTCAAAGCGTGGCGATTGTCGCGCGCAGGTCAGTCGCGTTTCTGGACGGCTTTATGGGAGATGCTGCGCGGTGTGGGCATAGGGTCTTCGCGCGTCAACAATCCTTGGGAGGAGGCACGGCGATGAGCAGCGCGGTCTCCCGGCGGGTGCTGAAAGCGATGGGGCTATTCGGCAGCGTGAGGATGTTGCAGATACTGTTCGGTGTCGTGAGGGTAAAGCTGGTGGCCTTGTGGCTCGGTCCGGCAGGTGTGGGTCTGTTCGGAATCTTCAACAATGCTGTCGAGACTGTCAGAACCCTTGCGCAGCTTGGAGTTCCCTCCAGTTCGGTCCGTGGGATCGCCTCGCAGGGCTCACCGGAATTGCGCGCGAGGATGGTTACCGTGGTTCGTCGCTGGGGTTGGCTGCTTGGGCTTTTCGGTGCGGTGCTGATGATGGCCTGTGCCCCTTTGCTGAGCCGGTGGACTTTCGGTTCGGATGACCGGACCTTGAGCTACGTGGCTCTCTCTGCCGTCATCTTCCTGCTTTCCGTTTCCTCTGCCGAGGAAGCTGTCATGCAGGGCCTCGGACAGCTGCGCCGGCTTGCCAAAGCCTCTGTGTGTGGAGTCGGAGCAGGGTTGGCGGCCTCCATCCCCATGTATTACTATTGGGGCCTCGATAGTGTCGTCCCATCCATAATAGTCTGCGCTGCACTCGGTTGTGTCTCCACGTTTCTATTCAGTGAGCGGAAGGCCGGTAGTCGGGAAACGGTCACGATGCGTGACACGTTCTCATTCGGCCGACACATAATCATCCTCGGAATCTATATGACCGCGGCCGATTTCATCACTCAGGCCATGAGCTATGTATTCATCGCCTATCTCAATAGCCGGGCGGGTGATATGGAAGTGGGTCTCTATCAGGCCGGTTACACCGTTGTCAACCGCTACGTCGGGATGATTTTCGCAGCCGTCGCTACCGAGTATTATCCACGCATTTCAGGAGTGGTCCGTTTTCCGCGCCGTTTAGGTGTATTCGTGGCTCATGAGATGTGGCTTATGTTCCTGCTCCTGCTTCCGGCAGTGCTCTTTCTGCTGTCACTTGCGCCTTACATAGTCCGTCTGCTCTATGATGCACGTTTCGAGGAGGCCACCCCCTTTATCTCCATAGCTATGGCGGGAGTCATTCTGCGGGGTATTTCCTACTGCATGTCATACGTCATACTTGCCAAGGGCGACGGCCACGCCTTCATCGTCACGGAGTCGATCAGCGGAGTCGCCGGACTTGCCCTTAACATAGTCTGCTATCGTGAGTGGGGCATCGGAGGACTTGGTGTGAGCTACACGCTGTGGTATCTTCTTTATCTTCTTATCATTGGTGTTGTCTATAGGATACGTTACGGGTTGACTGTCCCACGGCGTATAGTCAGAGCCGCTGTAATAACCGTAGCTCTTAGTGTTGCTGCTATAGTATTTACATTTGCAGTCTCCTCCTCCCTTCTGCTCCTTCCTGTCGCAGTGATAGTCTCTATCGTCAGCCTCCGTCAGCTCCGCCATCTTCTAAAGATGCGTTGAATAATCGGTAGGGGGATATGAATGCATCACCGCTTCGCGGTTTAGCTGTTTGGGAGACGGACGCATTATTTGTTCGTGGTTAGGCTGATTGGG